>CAZHTL010000082.1:0-6918 GCA_964535415.1 uncultured Bdellovibrionales bacterium
TATATAGACTAATAAAATTTCGATGTAACGTCAAGAATCATCTAAAAACTAAAATCGAAAAACTAAAAACAACAACGAAAATGTAAAAGCTTTTAGTTTTTAGCTGTTGCTTTTATATTTTAGATTTTCGCTTTTAATTCAATCACTGCAATACTGCTCTCGCCTCCATTTCCTTTCCCTCCCGAACAATTTTCAAATTTATTACCTCCCCCGGCTTATATTTGGAGACAAGACGCGCTAAGTTTTTTTCAAAATCCACTTCCTCTCCGTTTACAGATAATATAACATCGTTGATTTTGAGACCCGCTTTTTCGGCTGCGCTACCGGAAAGAACCGCCAAGCCCTGTTGGCCACTAGGTGAATAAATAAGAGCTCCTTGGTTTCTTCCTCCAAAAACAGCTGCCAATTCGCTGGAAAGAGACCGATAATAAACGCCGAGTGATCCTCGCCTGACTGACCCAGCAGAAAGATATTGATTCACAAAATCTTGAATGATATCCGGCGGAATAATAAAATAATGTCTTTGATCCGATATTTTTCGTCTGCCTAAAAGTCCAATTACATCCCCGTTATAATTAGTTACTGCTCCGCCTATAAGCCCCTCGTCTTTTTCTCCACTTATGTCAAAATCAGCCGTATAAACCCCTTGCAATTTTTCCGAAAGAGGCAAAACCCCAGCCAGAGAAAAATCATTGTCGTATTGACTTACTACCCCAAACTTATAAATTGGCTGGAAGTTACTCCCACTTCTTCCAATTACCACTGCTTTCACACCCGTTTTCATATCTTCAGGAGCAATAAAAGAAGCTACTGGCAAATTTTCAACCCCATCAATTTTGAGAAGAGCCAGATTAGTGAAATTATCTATCATTACCAGCCGAGCTTCAAAAAACTTATCTTTTTGAGTGAAAATTCGGTATTTCGCCCGATCATCAACAAGAGCATCCTTGTACGTAAGAACCAATCCGTCGGCAGTTATGATCAATCCACTTCCATACTTCACCTCTGCTTCTTTCCTTTTTTCTAATATTTTTTCTTCTCTAAATGATAAGATCTCAGCCACGCTCGAGGCTGATTTATTTGAATAACTAGAAACTGTTTGGTCTTCCGAAACAGTCACTTGTTCAGTTTTGTTCACCACGACTACTTTTTCAGTGGCTTTCTTGAAAAACTCATATTTTCCCAGCCACTTTACCGCAGCTAAATGGGGAAATAAACAGCAATCAATTACGATCAAGCTAACACCAGAAAGCACAAAAACGAACACTGCAAAAAAAATGAGTTTAATAAACTTTCGTCCCCATCTCTTTTCTATCCTTGCTTCTTTACTCTTCATTAAATTTATACCACTGGATACCATTCGGCGCTAAGGAGAACAAGTAAAGCCGCCCCTACTAAAAAGGTAAGGCTGAAAACCAGTCTTTTTATCGTCATTTTATTCAGGAAATAGCTCCGAATAATATCCCATCCTGAGTAGAAGATTATAAGAGCGATTACCCCCGTTGTCAAATAACCAAAAGGCCAAAAATTTTGAATCCAAATTGACACAGCCATCAGATAAGAAAGAAAAACTGAATAGAGAATTCGCTGATGGCGGTTCATTTCGAGTTCATTAATTGAAAATAAAACATAGGAAAATATAAAAGAGACAAGAGCAAAAATAATCATAATCAACCATCCTGAAACAGCAATATTAAGATACCATCCATAAACAGCAGAGAACCAGCAAAAAAGGGCGGAAAAAGCCGCCAAGTTCAGCATAGCCTTAGCCGTGAGGTCTTTTACATACCTTCCTAATCGATAAGATCCTAGCATCGTTAAATAAAAAACTCCCACAGAAAGAACCAAGAAGGCTTTGGCTTCGGCTGGCAAGTCAATAAGCGGCAAAAGAAGAACAGAACCTACAAAAAGAAAGGCTGGAATGATAAAATAAACATATTTCCGGGAAATCCATTTCACCCCAACAAGAAGAACAAAGAGAAAAATGATTCCTTCCCAGAAAAAACTAGTCGGACGGCTAAAAGCCATCCAGAGTACTCCGAAGTAAACAAACGTAAGAAAAAAAATACTAAATTCCCAAATCACAATCGTAATTTATAATTAGAAACTCGTAATTGGCATAAAATTTTCAAAAATCCTTATTGCTAATTACTTAAATTATATTAACCACTTCAATGAATAAATTAATTCAGCGCCTGCGACTTTTTACAATCTACTTTAATTAGAAAAATTCCTTTTTTTCTAAGGTGCTGCCTTAGTTACGTACCAGAAAAGGTTTCATCTCAAGCCGTTTCGAGACAAAACCCCGATCTATATATATATATGTAAAGTTCTACCTGATTGTTAACAATTCGTTAGGATTTTTCAAAAAATATTTTGGCTCTTTGATAAACCATTCCATTGTAGCTTGATAGGGAGTCTTGTATCCAAGAACGCGCAGTCTTGATTTGAAATTATGCGTATCCTGAAATTGCAGGATGCTGACAGCCGCTATCTCAAGCGTTTCGTAGGTTTCCAGTTTAATCGTGTGGTCTTTGATGGTTCTCACCATTCTTTCAGCCATGCCGTTGGTCCAAGGATGATGATATTTGGTCTTTCTGTAGTCTATACCAGCCAATTCGCAAATAATCTCAAAGATGGCGGGGGTTTTTCCAACTCTTCCGAAATTGCTTTGTCGAAGATTAGTGAATTCTTTCCCGTTGTCGGTAAGAATCGTGTGAATCCGGAAAGGATAGAATCCTAAAGCCTGAACCAAGAAATCAGCCGCGGAGAATTTGTCTTTTTTTGGATAAACTCTCAAAAACAGAAGTCTGGTGGCTCTATCCACTGCTAAATAGCAATACCAGCGAATTCCGTTGATTTTCGGCAGATAAAAGCAGTCTATATGGATATATCCGGGAGGATATTGCTTAAATTTCTTGATCTCGTGCCTTTCTTTTTCGGTGAGCTTGTTCAGTTGGTAATGGACCAAGATCCGGTAGAGATTGCCGCGCTTGAGATTGGGAATGTAATTAGCCAGCTGAATCAGCAAATCGTCAAGTGGCAGTTTAGTGTTTTCTCTGGCTTTTTTGACAATTTTCCAGAATTCTTGAGGAACAGCGTAATGGATGGTATTCGGGCGGTGGGATTTGTCTTCTGTATGTTCTGCTTTCTTCCATTTAGCGGCTGTTACATGAGAGATTTTGTAGATCTTGGCTAGTTTTCTTGAGGAATCACTGCTTTCTTTGATTGCCTGTCTTTGGCAAACATTCGTTTTTGCATTACGATGGTAGTGCATACGTTTTGGATTAATTAATTGTTAGATGCTTTAATCCTAACGTATGCTCTTGGTTTTCTAAAGAGCTTTTGATATTGTTAATAATCTCATGGAACTAAACAAATAATAAACTGCGAAAAATACAGGATATCCCGCGATAAAAAATAAAAAGGGAAGGGAGGAAGGCAAGATGAAAGTTCTGGTTGTTGAGGATAACTTCTTGTTAAGAGAAATTGTGGGTGAAATAATTTCTTTCCTTGGGCACGAAGTCTGTTTGGTGCGAAGCAGCGAAGAAGCCCGGGAGATTTTGGAGAAGGAAAAATTTGATTTTCTTCTAACTGATTTTAATCTCCCGGGTGAAAATGGTCTCCAGCTGGCCATTTTTGTTCGAGATAATTTCCCAGGCATGCCGATTATTATGATGACTGGCTGTTGCGGGGAAAATTTAGCAGAAGCTCGCCAGAAAGGTTTTGCGGTGATACTTAAGCCCTTTGGCATTAGGGCTTTGCGTAAAGCCTTAGAAACGAAGCCAGCGGCAATCGTAGCCATAGCTGACCCTGAAAGGGAAGCTATGACTATTAAAGAAGCGGAAAAAAGAGGGTATGTGGTGCATAATCTCTTTGAGGATGCACCGGATATCCTTGGTGCTGAGATTTTGAGAAAAGAATTGCTACAAAGCGGGAATTACTGCTATGTAGCAATTCTTTCTTAAAAAAACAAAAACTAACCCCCGGAAATCTTTCCGAGGGTTTCTTTTTTTGATGGTCCCGTAGTCCCAAAAACCAGCAAACTGTCTTTACAAAAAATATTATTCAGGCTATCTTTATAATTGCTTTAATTTTAAGCAGTTTGGGTTTTTCTGAAGCTAAGCTTTAGGAAAATACTACATTCACATATGACAGCTCGTGAACTTCGCCAAAAATACTTTGATTTTTTCGAAAGCAAAGGACATACTATCATTCCTTCGGCGCCGCTGGTGCCGGAAAATGATCCGACAGTACTTTTCACGACAGCTGGAATGCACCCGCTGGTGCCATTTCTTATGGGGGAGAAGCATCCTCAAGGAAGACGCCTTGCCAATGTTCAAAAATGCATTCGCACAGTGGACATTGACGAAGTAGGAGACAATCGCCATCTCACTTTTTTTGAAATGCTTGGCAATTGGTCGCTGGGAGACTATTTCAAGCGGGAGGCGATTGAATGGAGTTTTGAGTTTTTAACTTCGGAAAAGTGGCTGGGGCTTGATCCCCGTCGGCTCTATGTCACTGTTTTTGAGGGTGACGAGGATGCGGTGCGCGACGAAGAATCTATTCGAATTTGGCAGGAGCAGTTTGCCAAAGCGGGGATAAAAGCAGAAGTGACTGGAGAGGATAAAATAGTGAGTTATGAAAAAAGGATTATTCCTTTAGGCAAGGATGACAACTGGTGGGGGCCAGCTGGCGAGACGGGACCGTGCGGGCCTTGTACGGAAATGTTTTATGATGTTTCGCCAGAGCTGGGAGGGATAAATGACACTTTTGAAAGTCTCGTCAAAAATTTTCGCCTCATGGAAATTTGGAACGATGTTTTTATGGAGTTCAATAAGAAAGCCGATGGAACTTTTGAGAAAATGAGCCAGCAAAACGTGGATACGGGAATGGGGCTGGAGCGGACGCTGGTGGTGATAACCGGAAAAGAAAATATCTTTGACACAGAGCTTTTCCGGCCGCTTCTTCGAAAAATTGAGGAAATTTCCGGGAAAAGCTATGAGGACGAAGAAGTCAAAGTTCCAATGCGTGTAATTTCAGATCACTTGAAAGCGGCGGTTTTTATGGTTGCGGACGGAGTTTTGCCGTCGAATGTGGAACGGGGATATGTTTTGCGTCGACTCATTCGACGTTCCATTCGCCAAGGCAGGCTTTTGGGGATTGAAAATAACTTTATTTCCCTTATTACTCAAGAGGTGATTGCTATGTATAAGGATATTTATCCGGAGCTGGAAAAGGAACAGAATAAAATTATTGAAGAATTGGTCAAAGAGGAAGTGAAGTTTCGAGGAACGCTTGAAAAGGGTCTTAAAAAAATAAAAGAGATTATTGCAGAAAGCCGGAAAGACGAAAAAATTTCTGGGAATCGAGCTTTTTATCTTTTTTCTACCTATGGTTTTCCTTTGGAGCTCACTAAAGAAATTGCCGCTGAACACAACCTCGTAGTGAATGAAGAAGAATTCTATGAGCAGTTCAAAAAACATCAGGAGCTTTCCCGCACAGTGAGTGCCGGAATGTTTAAAGGGGGGCTGGCAGACGCAGGGGAAATGGCGGCAAAACTTCACACGGCTACCCATCTCCTTCTTGCCGCTTTACACCGAGTTTTAGGAGATCACGTTCAGCAAAAGGGATCTAATATAACGGCGGAAAGACTGCGGCTTGATTTTTCGCACAGCCAAAAGATGACGCCGGAAGAAATTGCCGCGGTGGAGAATTTGGTGAACGAAGCAATTGCCAAAAATATTCCGGTGAAATGCGAAGAAATGACACTTGAAGAGGCGCAAAAGGGAGGGGCGCTGGGAGTTTTCGGAGAAAAATACGGGGAAAAGGTAAAAGTCTATAGTATCTCTGACTTTTCCAAAGAAATCTGCGGTGGACCTCATGCCAGCTCAACAGGCGAGCTGGGGAAATTTCGAATAGTCAAAGAGGAATCTAGCTCGGCTGGGGTACGAAGAATTAAGGCAGTTCTAGAGTAGTTCTTAGTAATTTTTCTCCTTTTTGCTTTATGGCTTTATTAGTTTTTTTAATACCCCGCGCTTTGCTGTGACTCAAGTAATTTAATTTTAGAGCCCAGAACTTATTCTGGGCTTGAATACTATTATTGCTCTTTTATTGCTCTTCTGTTTTTAAAAAAATATGCTTAAAATGCTATCGCTTTTATAATATATTTTATAATATAATATATAAAAAATAATTTAGCGTTTTTTTATGAGAAGTGGAAGCGGCCCCTTGCAGAAGAAGATATTATTACTTTTAATGAGCGGAGCGGCTCTCAGTCTTTCTCGTTCTCCGAAAAGATCATTGAGGATAATTCGGGAAACAACTAGGCAGTGGCGATGGATAAACAGGCAAAATCTTTATCAGTCTATTAAGGGCCTATATCGTTCAAAACTAATAAAAGAAGAAATTGACGAAGGCGGGAAAATAAGACTGGTTTTAACTGATAAGGGGAGGGAGAAAGTCCTTAGTTTCCAGATATTTGATATGGAAATAAAAAAGCCGGCTGGGTGGGATAGGAAATGGCGAATAGTTGTCTTTGATATACCGGAAAAGATAAAATATAAAAGAGAGATTCTAAGAATGCACTTAAAAAATCTTCATTTCTTTGAGTTTCAAAAGTCAGTTTTTGTTCATCCGTTCGATTGCCGGGATGAAATAGAATATATTACTGAATATTATCAATTGCGAAAATATATTCGATTTATAGTTGCAGAATCATTAGATAATGAGCTTCACCTAAAAGCTCATTTTGGTCTTAAGTAATATCTAAAAGCAGTAAAACATATATTATGAATGCTATCGCATGTTAAACATATTTTTTATGATCAACCTAAGACGCCACCTTCATTTTGGGGGAAGACTGGGTGTCTGGGAATTGCTCTAAGACTGAAAAATTTTTTCAAAATTTATTTCGAA
>CAZHTL010000083.1:0-5586 GCA_964535415.1 uncultured Bdellovibrionales bacterium
CTGACGAAGGTCTGACGAAGGTTCAACCTTCGTCAGAATCTACAATTACAGTGAATTCTGCTTTTTTATTCTCCAATTTCTTGGCGTATTTTTTCACCTTTTCTTTGGCAAAATCAATCGCTTTTTTATTTTTCCCTTGCACCAGCGCCAAGGGGCCAGGAATCTCTTTAAGCTCAAGAAGACAGTCTCCTCTCCTGGCTAGTTTCCTAAGAGCTAGGTTTTCTTCTTGATTGCGACCTAGGATAACTTTTGTTCTTCCGCTCCAAAAATGCCGCCCCAGCCGCAAAAGAGCAAGATCATCTGCTTTCACAGCTCTTTTTTTCTTAATTAACTCCCGAAGTTTTTTTGCATACTCTTTGTCCGTCAAAATACACCCTCCAGCAGGAGTTGGATAACTTTTCACCTTATATTTTTTCGCTAGTTCTATCTGAGGTTTGCGGCTTCTTCCTCGAAAACCTAACAATTTTCTTCTGTCAACTAATCCCCTTTTTTCCATTTCTGTTTCCGGCAAAACTTTAGCAGAAAGCGGCCG
Organism: uncultured Bdellovibrionales bacterium; assembly: GCA_964535415.1. Classification (GTDB taxonomy): domain Bacteria; phylum Patescibacteriota; class Minisyncoccia; order Moranbacterales; family UBA11712; genus CAZHTL01. Next base: position 533 of record CAZHTL010000083.1, read on the forward strand.
AAGAACTTTTCCAACGAGCCCAGCTTCCCTCTCAATTATTCTCAGGGCTCTAATTTTTTGCGACATGGGTCTCTGGCCTAAAACTTCACCGGTAGCCAGAATATCAAAATCTTTCTTCTCGGCTATTTCTTTCGCTTTCTTGAGCATCAAAAGATGGCAATCCAAGCACGGATTCATTCCCGAGCCATAGCCAAAACGAGGATTTTTTACAATTCGGAAATGTTTTTGAGAAAAATCTTTTACGACTAAATCGATATTGTTTTCCTTGGCCGATTTTTTCGCCTGTTCAGCATCAAAAAAACAACTCACCAGCGCGAGCGCTTTCACTTCGATACCTTGTTCTTCTAAAATCTTTGCCGCTAAGATAGAGTCCAACCCGCCGGAAAAAAGGAGAAGAGCGCGAATTTTTTTATTAGTCTTAGTTTTCATCTAAAAATATCTACGATTTCAAATCATTATTCGTTTTATCTTCGCATTTTTCGGATTGGAAAATGTTTTTAGTCATACAAACAATCCAATCCCAATGAAGAAAAAAATGAATACTTACCAAGACAATGAAAACGATCCCCGACCAGTCATGAAGCCCAACCCAAAAACTTTTTTTGAATCCCAAAAATTCCTGCAGTCTTCCCTGCCGTCCACCCCCGCCGGGCATAAAGAAAAAAATGGCTAGTCCTGAAAAAGCGACAATGATAAAAAATAAAAAAGTCAGAAAATCAACCAGATAATTTAGTTTTGATTTGTTCATGGTTTTTTAACCGGCTTAATTTTAATTACTTAGATACTTAAAAAATATCAAAAAGGAATAATTTTACTCACCTAACAACCCTAACCTAAAACCTAAATAAATCTTACCCTCTCCAAACTCTTTTTCTTTCAACCGCGAAGAAAATAGGCAAGCAAAATAATAATTGCTAGTCCCAGCCGGTACCAAAAGAAAACCGCGTAGCTTGAGCGTTCGATAAATTTCAAAAGATATTTGATCGCCAAATAGCCGCTCAAAGCCGAGCTTGCCATCCCGGCAATCAAATGAATATCAAGACCTGACTTTACAAGTTGCGGAAAATTCAAAACCGCCGCCCCGAAAATTATCGGCGCTGAAAGAAGAAAAGAAAAGCGAGCCGCCGCTTGACGTCCCAGCCCTCGAAATAACCCAGCCGTGATAGTTGCTCCGGAGCGGGAAACTCCCGGAATAATCGCCACGGCTTGCGACAAACCAATCCACAAGCTGTCTTTCCAGGTTATTCCAAGAAGATTCTTTCGATGTTGGTGATATTTGTCTCCCAGATACAAAATCACTCCTACAGCGCTCAAAGTAAAAGCTATAAGAAGAGGAGAGCGAAAAATAGTCTCGGCATAACTTTCCAAAAAATATCCGGCCAGCACCCCGGGAAGAGTAGCTAGGATCAACAAATACAGAATATTTTTTGGGTATCCGACGTTTTCCTTGGAATTGAAAATTGAGTCATTGGAAATTGATTGAAAATTGAAAATTGAAAATTGAAAATTTTTTGAAGTTATTTTAAAAATTTCTGCCCAATCTTTCCAAAAATAAAAGATTACTGCCGTCAATGTCCCCAAATGCAAAGCGACATCAAAAGCCAGTCCCGGATCCTCAAAACCAAAAAGCCAGGGAGACAAAATGAGGTGAGCCGAACTGGAAATTGGCAAAAACTCTGCAGCTCCCTGAACAAGACCGAGAAAAATTGACTGAATTATATTCATCTAATTAAAGAGAAAAATTAAGGAAAATATAACTGCCGCCGCCATAAACCCAACCGCCGCCCATCCAAAAATCTTCACCCATAAGGGATGGGTTTCATCTTCCATTATCTTTTTATTATTGCCCACAATCATAATCGCCACAAGAAGCGGCAGAGCAATAATCCCATTTAAATAAGCCGAATAATACAGGGATTTGATTGGCTCGATTCCTAAAAAATTCATCGCCAGTCCAATGATTATAGAGAGGGCAATAATAAAATAAAATCCTTTCGCCCGAGAAAATTTCAGCTCTAATCCTTCGCGCCACCTCAAAACTTCACAAAGAGCATAAGCTCCCGATCCAGCCAAGACCGGGATCGCCAAAAGCCCCGTTCCAATGATTCCCAGGGCAAAAAGAAGATAGGCCCACTCCCCCGCCAAAGGCCGGAGAGCCAAAGCCGCTTCTTCGGCTGATTGAATGTTGGTTATACCGTTTTTGAAAAGAACTTGAGCCGTGGTCACCACAATGAAGAAAAAAACGAAATTAGCCAGAATCATTCCTGTCCCTACATCAGTTCTCATATGTCTTATGCGATTGCGAATTCTCAAATCCGCTTCTGAACTAAACCGGGCAATCTTGCCTTCTTCCACCTCCTCAGAAGCCTGCCAGAAAAAAAGATAGGGAGTAACAGTTGTTCCAAAAACAGCAATGAGAGCAAAGAGATAATCTTCACTGCCTATAAACCTGGGAATAAACGCACTTCGGAAAACTTCTCGCCAGTTGGGATGCACCATAAAACCTGCCAGGACATAGGCAAAAACCGAAATAGTCAGCCATTTGAGAATTTTTACATAAAAATGATATTGGAAAATAATTTCTATGAGGATTATCAAAAAAGCAAAAAAAAAATGGCGGAGGCAAAAAAATTGATTCCCGAAAGCATTTCTAAAGACGCCGCCATCGCCCCCAAATCCGCCCCGATGTTGACTACATTAGCAGTAATAAGAAGAACAACTATTCCTAAAACTATTTTTCTCCGGTAATGTTTTTGAAGAACAGAGGCAAGGCCATGATTGGTGACAATCCCAATGCGAGCGCAAGCTTCCTGAACAGCAAACATAACAGGAAGCAGCCAGACCGCCAGCCAAAGAAGAGTCAAACCAAACTTTGCTCCCACGGATGAATAAGTTCCAATTCCGCCAGGATCATCATCGGAAGCTCCTGTAATCAAACCCGGTCCCAAAGCTTTGAAATAAAGAGAGGTTTTCTTCCAAGGATTCTTGAGGAGCTTTTTTATTTTGAGAACATCAGCCTCCGTCACCCGCAGAGTTTCATCCATCAGCTTCACTGCTTCCACTTCCCCCCAAAGAATCAACTTTTTCGCCACCACAAGAGGAATTCCGACTTCGCGCCGAAACTCGGAAAGAGTATGGAGTTTTTCTTTTGCGATTTTATTTTTCATCTTCAATTCTTTCCTGCCAACCGCGGCGAAATAAAATCAATTATTCACCCAGCTTTCTCAATTGTTTTTTTAACTCATTGAGATTTTTGATCTCGTAGTCAACAAATTTGTTCTTTTGGTCAAAAAATCTTCCTTCTTTTCTCTTCATTAAAAAAGTAATACTCCCGGGAAGCTTTCTTTTCACGGCCTCAATTTGATCCACCCGATCATCAATAAAAACAAACTTTTCTTTTTGGCTAACTAATCCCTTTATGGCTTCTCCTTTCATCTTATCAGTAATGATAATTTTTTTGAAATATTTTTTGAGGCCGCAGTTTGCAATTTTTTTACCCTGAAAACCAGTATGGCCGTAAGAAACAAGATATAAATTTTTCCTGTCAAATTCCTGAATAAATTTTTTTACATCCCTGAAAAGATAGTCAGAGCTTTTGGCTAAGAAATGAATAAGATCTTTTTTTATTTTCACCCCGTCAACAAAAAGTTTTTTTTCCAGCCGCTTTATTTGCTCGAAAGGATCGTATTTTTGAAGACCTTTTTTAGTAGCCGTTGGATAGTCTTTGTAAGTCGCCAAAAAATCCTTTTGAGAAACTTTATTCCTTTTGAAAATAGCTATGAGATCTTTTTTGAAAGCCTTTGTGTTAAATAAAACATCATCAAAATCAAGAAAAATTTTCATAAGAGATAAAATAAGGCTTATTGAAAAAAAATTATAAAAGCGAGAAAATCACTTTAGCTAGTCTATCGGGATCATGGCGAATCAGAGAGCGAGTCTGAGCAATTTTGTCAGCCCTGGAAAGCCTGGCTATTTTGCGGCTCAAAAGATCAGCTTTGACCACTTTATATTTTCTCTGATTTTTTTTATCATCACCTTCAACCCAAACGCCTTTTCCTTCTTTTCTTTTGTATCTTTCAAGGATTTTCTGCGGCGGCCGGCGAAGATTATAAGTAACCAAGTCAATTCTCTGGCCGCCTAAATATTTCTCCAGTAAATCTACATAGTCAGATAACCTAAAACCATCGGTTTGTCCTTTGCGATTGGTAAGATTGCAATTATAAATCACCTTTGCCTTTGATTTTAAGATAGCTTCTGCAATCCCTTCCACTAAAAAATTAGGTAAAATAGAACCATAGAGATCTCCTGGACCGATAATCAAGGCATCCGCTTTTTTGATACGATCAAGGGCTTCAGGACAAGCCCGGGCTTTTCGGTTAAGCACTATTTTTTCTATACCGATTTTTCTGATCTCTGAATTGTGATCAAGATGAAGTTCGCCACAAAGAATTTTTCCGTTTTTCAATTTGATCAAAAGTCGTATATCATCTTCCGAAACTGGAATCACTTCTCCTTTTATATTAAGTATCTTTCTTGCTTCTTCAATCCCTCTCTTGAGGCTTCCTCCCACTTTTTCTAGAGCGGAAATAAAAATATTTCCAAAACTATGCCCTTTGAGACTGCCGCTTTCAAAGCGATAATTCATCAAGTTTCTCATTAATTCAGAGGATTCACTGAGAGCCACCAAACCCTGCCGAATATCCCCCGGTGGTAATACGCCCAGTTCATCCCGCAAAACCCCGGTCGAACCTCCATCGTCCGCCATAGAAAGAATAGCTGACAAATTAACCGGGTATTTTTTCAACCCGGAGAGTAAAACAAAAGTGCCCGTTCCTCCGCCAACAGTAACCACATTTTTTCTCTTTTCACTCATCTTTTTTCTTTCCTAAGATCTTTCCTAAGGTGACACCTAGGATAAATTCGTACTTTTGCTAGATTCGTAATTTGTAAAACTACACAACAAAATTAATCAATTTATTCGGAACATAGATGATTTTCTTAATTTCCTTGCCCTCCAAATATTTTTTTACTTTTTGGCTCTTCAGCGCCAGTTC
>CAZHTL010000084.1:0-9322 GCA_964535415.1 uncultured Bdellovibrionales bacterium
TTTAACACTTATCAATGGTCACTAAAACAAAAATCAAAAACAAAAAGAAATTGCCTGTCAAAGTTTCGGAAAAGGATTTTAACAGGTATATCAAGCCTCATTTGAGGATTCCCATTAAGGGTCCGAAGCGCAAAATCTCAACTTACAAGATTTTCAACTACATCCTGTATGTCCTGCATACGGGAATTCAATGGAGGCAGTTAAAAACCTACAAGAACGAGATTCACTGGTCGAATGTCTATAAATGGCATAATCGCTGGAGTAAAGACGGATCTTACGAAAGACTGTTTAAGTCTTCGGTTGAACTGTTGAATGAGCGGGGAAAACTAGATTTGCGGGTTCTTCACGGCGACGGCTCGAATGTCACCGCTAAAAAGGGGGAGAAAAACTAGGCTATTCCGGACACAAACATCAAAAAGGTGAAAAAGTGCTTGCTATTGCGGATAATCGCGGAAATATCATCGCTCCTTTTGAGGTTCTTCCTGTGAATTTCCACGACATCCGGCTTTTTGAAAAATCTTTTGAGAATCTTCTGGAGACGGTCGACGATTTAAACTTGGACATCGCGGGGGCTTATCTGACTTTGGACAGCGGGTTTGATTCGGCGAGAAACAAAATCCTGATTCGCGAAGCGGAAATGATACCAGTCATCAAGCCCAACATTGGAGCAAGAAAAGACCAGGGGAAGATTTACGCCATTCTTGATGCATTCGAACCTTTGAAACTGATTTACAAAGAACGGGTGAACATCGAGAGATGTTTTGCCTGGGAGGATACCTACCGAAAAATGGTGATTCGCTACGAGAAACTGCAATGCACTTTCATGGGCTTCAGGTATCTGGCTTATTCAATGATTAATTTCCGAAATATTTTCAACTGAAATTATGCTTACTCGCTACCAGTTCTACATGTTATCATTATACCATGAAAAGGATAATCTTGAAAATAATTCGATGGTATCAGAAATATCTGTCGCTGGATACGGGGTTTTTATCCTTTTTTTACTCAGAGCGAATTTGCCGTTTTCGTCCCACTTGCAGTGAATACACTTATCAAGCGATTGAAAAGTATGGCATTTTTCGAGGAAGCTGGCTGGGACTCAAGCGCATTGCGAGGTGTCATCCTTGGAGCAAAGGAGGAGAGGATCCGCTTCGATAAGGAAAGAAATGGCAATTGACTTTATTAATTTTTTCAAATATCTTGTAGCTTGCTAGGGATTCAAGTAATTCGATTTTAGGATATTTAGATTATTAAGTTATTAAGAGAGTACTGAATACCCGTTTTTTATTTGGTGTATTTTACCGGCTATCACTTTTATTTTAGATGAAACACTTGACGGCGGTTTTGCGTAGTTGTAATATATGAATTAGCACTCGAATAATATGAGTGCTAATCGGAAATCCGAAGGTTGAGCCTTCGTCAAGAACAATGCTAACAGATCGTCAAAAAAGAATACTTTCGACTGTTGTAAAAGAATATACTGAAACAGCTGTGCCGGTTGGCTCAAAACATATTGCGGGAAAGTATGGATTTAATTTGAGTCCGGCAACTATTCGGGCAGAAATGAATAAACTGGAGAATAAAGGTTATTTATTTCAGCCTCACGCGAGCGCTGGCCGCATCCCTACAGATAAAGGTTATCGCTATTTTGTGGAAGAGATAATGCCTGACAGGGAGCTTTCTAGAGCAGAGCAGAAAAAATTGCAAACCGAACTTCTGAAACTTAAAGCCAAAAATACTCGACTCACTCGGACAGCGGCAAAGCTACTTGCAAGTCTTTCGGGGAATCTGGCTATCAGCGGCTTGGAAGACGAGTTTTATGATTTTGGAATGCGGGAACTTCTGGAAGAGCCAGAGTTTCAAAAAATAGACGACCTTTGTCGCTTAACAGAAGCTCTAGATTTTATTGATGAGCGAGTGAATAGACTTATAAAAAATCTTAGGGATAACGAAGTGAAAATTTTTATTGGCAAAGAAAATCCAATCAAGGAAATTTCCAGTTGTTCAATGATGATTTCGCCCTACGAGACTAAATCGGGAGAGAGAGGAATTCTGGCTCTTATTGGACCCAAGAGAATGAAATATGCCAAAAACAAGTCACTGATTGAATATGTGAAGAAATTATTGACTGGAACGGCGATAGTGATGGTCTTTACGAATTACGAACTTCTTACGAATATACGAATACACTTTTAATTTTTTAGCTTGTCATTCCCGCAAAAGCGGGGATAACAAAAAATATGGCTGATAAAAATGAAACAAGTGAAGAAAAAAAGTATTTGAACAGGAGAGAAAGTGAGAAGGAAGAGAAGACTAGCGCCGAGGAGGGCGAGATTGATAGGGTGGAAGAAAAAGAAGAGACGCAAGAAAAAATAGTTGATTATAAAGCTTTATCCGAAAAATATCTTGATTCTTGGAAGCGCTGTCAAGCGGATTTTGAAAATTATAAAAAAGACGAGGCAAGACGCCAGGAAGAATTTGCTCGATTTATGAAGGTAAATTTTATTTTACAGATTTTGCCGGTTCTTGATAATTTCGAAGCTTCTCTGGCTCATGTGCCGGAAGAGAAAAAAGAAAATGGATGGGTGGAAGGAATCATCCATATCAAAAGACAAATTGAAGATGTTTTGAAAAATAATGGGATCGAAGAAATGGTGGTGAAAGTGGGGGACAAATTCAATCCAGAGATTCACGAAGCCGTCACAGGAGAAGGGGAGAAAGTGAAGAAAATTTTGCAAAAAGGCTATCAACTTAACGGGAAAATAATCCGAGCCGCCAAAGTTGAAGTGGAGTAGAAAGAAGGTTCTTTTACAGTTATCTAGTATACTGTAAACGAGTGTTGGAGGGAGGGGAAAATAGAAACGGCTTAAAATTTACTCTAACTCGTTGTGGTAAAAATATCCAAAGATAGAAAAGCGGCAAGATGCCAAACAAAACACAAATGAAACAAAATAACCAAACCTTGAAAAATGTCAAAGTCGGATTCGTGATTTTTGAATATTGTAATTTGTTTTGAATTTTGTGAATTTGTCAAGTTTGTAATTTTTAATTTTACCAATATGTCAAAAATACTAGGTATCGATCTCGGTACGACCAATTCTGCTATGGCAATAGTGGAAGCTGGGTCGCCAAAAATCATCGAAAACAAAGAAGGGACCCGAACGACTCCTTCGATGGTCGCAATTTCCAAGTCGGGGGAAAGACTAGTGGGGCTTTTGGCTAAGCGTCAAGCTATCACTAATCCGGAAAATACCCTGTTTTCCATCAAGCGCCTTATTGGCCGCCGTTTTGAGGATGAAGAAGTGCAAAGAGATATAAAACTGATGCCATACAAGATTGTGAAAGCCAACGGTGGCGTGAAAGTAGTGATGGGCGGTAGGGAATATACTCCTCAAGAAATTAGCGCGATGATTTTGCAAAAACTGAAAGCGGACGCTGAAGAAAAGCTGGGTGAGACAATCAATGAAGCGGTTATCACTGTTCCAGCTTATTTTGATGATTCACAAAGAAAAGCGACTAAGGAAGCAGGGGAAATTGCTGGGTTTACCGTAAAAAGAATTATCAATGAACCAACAGCGGCAGCGCTGGCTTATGGTTTTGATAAAAAAAAGAATGAAAAAATTGCTGTTTATGACTTAGGGGGTGGAACTTTTGATATTTCTATTTTGGAAGTAGGAGACGATACAGTTGAAGTTAAATCCACCAATGGTGATACGCATCTGGGCGGAGATGACTTTGATCAGAAAATAATTAACTGGATTCTTGACGAGTTTAAAAAAGACCAGGGAATTGATCTTTCTAAGGATTCTTTGGCGCTTCAGCGTATCAAGGAAGCGGCGGAAAAGGCAAAAATTGAACTCTCAACAGCGCTGGAAACAGAAATTAATCAGCCTTTCATAACTTCTGACGCGAGCGGTCCCAAGCATTTAGTTATGAAACTCACTCGAGCAAAACTCGAGGAATTAGTTGGTGATTTGGTGGAAAAAACGCTTGATCCGTGTAAAAAAGCGCTTGAAGATGCTAAATTATCGGTATCTGATATTAATGAAGTAGTGATGGTGGGTGGAATGACTCGAATGCCGCTTGTTATGCAGACGGTGGAGAAGTTTTTTGGTAAAAAGCCCAATGCCACAGTGAATCCAGACGAGGTGGTGGCGTTGGGAGCGGCTATTCAAGGAGGAGTGTTAGCAGGTGAGGTGAAAGACGTTTTACTTCTTGATGTTACGCCACTTACGCTCGGGATTGAAACTTTGGGTGGGATTCGAACGCCGCTTATTCCTCGCAATACCACTATTCCCACCTCCAAATCCCAAATTTTTTCAACGGCGACGGATAATCAGCCTAGTGTGGAAATCCACGTGCTTCAAGGGGAACGGGAAATGGCAGCAGACAATAAAACTTTGGGAAGATTTATTCTGGACGGAATTCCGCCAGCGCCGCGAGGAGTGCCTCAAATTGAAGTAACCTTTGATATTGATGCCAATGGGATATTGAGTGTGACAGCTAAAGACAAAGCTACCGGAAAGTCTCAATCAATCCGAATTGAAGCCTCCACAGGACTTTCCAAAGAAGAAGTGGAAAGAATGGCTAAAGAAGCGGAAGCCCATGCCGAAGAAGACAAAAAGAAGAAGGAATTAGTTGAAGCGCGTAATTTAGCCGACACCCTTATTTATACAACCGAAAAAGCTTTGCGCGAAGCTGGTGAAAAAATTTCAGTCGAAAAAAAGAAGCCAGTTGAAGAAAAAATTGAAGCTCTCAGAAAGGTGAAGGATAGCGATGATATTGCGGCGATAAAAAAAGCTACAGAAGAATTATCACAGGAGGCGCAAAAAATCGGTCAGGAGCTATATCAAGCAGCACAAGCGGCAGATAAAGAAAAAAAAGAAGAGTCTTCTCAAAAGAATTCTTCCAACGAGACGAGCGGGAATGTCAAAGAAGGAGAGGTGGTAGATGAAAAAGATAATGAAAAGAAATAGTTTTTCTAAGAGAGGAGATAAAAATAAAAACTAAAAATGCAGAGCAAAAGCTAAAGGATACAAGCTAAATTGGCTTTTGGTTATAACTTGTATCTTGTTTGAAGCTTTAGGATTTGCATTTCTATCTTAGTGAAAAATAAAATCTTTGCTTATTCTGTCTTAGGGCTCAATGCAATTGCTGCTTGGACTAGCTGGTGGATTTTGTCGAAGGCGATTTCTGGCAAAATAGAGCATAACTGGCTTTTACCGATTTCAGCTTTTGGTTTTTGGGGAATTGTTTTCACCTTAAGCGTGATATTCGTGAGGAGCAGGCAATTGATTTGGGCAAGTCTTTTAGCCGGGATATTGGGTTACTTGATTTTTTTCGGGTTGGGTTTTTCGGTGGCAGGAGCGGTTATCGCGGCGCTCCTTTTCGTTTTCACTGAATATCAGACAAAAAAAGAGATTGATCGAGGAATAAAAATAGATTTTTACCATATTGTCAGCCATACTCTCAAATATTTCGTGACAGCTGTTTGCCTGGTAATTGCCGTTACTTATTACTTTTCCATTAGGGAAGATTCTGCCAAGCCCTCAGCAACTTTTCTGGAAAGGGAAACACTTGAAGCCGAGATAGACTGGGGGCTCAAAGCGGCTAGCCTTTTTTTGTCTGATGATAAAAAAGATTTGGTTGAGCAAATAAGGGGCAATGTGACGGTGGACGAATTTCTTTCTAAAAATTTCGTTGATCCGCAGATGGACGAGAATATAAATGCGGCAAAGAAAATCATCCCGGGCAGTCCGGCGGAGACAGCAGCTCTCATCGGAAATGCGGCGGCTGTTCAGATTCGTGAAGAAATGCTGGCCAAATCAAAAAGAGATTTAGCTAAGCAACTGGGAGTAAACGTGATTGGAGAACAGCCGATGAAGGAAGTGTTAATGAGCTACATTGATAAAACAGAGAGAAGTTTTTTTGAATATTCCGGTTCAGAAAAGTTTTACGTTCCCATAATTTTAGCTTTTGGATTGTTTTTGACAGCTAGAATTCTTGGAACGGCAGTGGATATTTTCTTAGGGTTTTTTATTTTGGGAATAATCAAAATTTTGCGGAAGTTCGGTGTGATTTCGTTGAATAAAGAGCAAAGAGAAGTGGCGGTAATTAAATATGATTTATAAAATATCCAAAAATTTAAAATCACAAAGTGTCAAGCAAAATACAAGGATAACAAGTTGCAAATAGACAAACTCTTATCTTTTGCATTGCTTGCAATTTGTATCTTTGTGTGGTATTTTGTGTCTTTGTGTGGTTTGTATTTTTATTAATTTTTTAATATCCCGCCGCTTGCTGCGGTTCAAGTAATTCAGTTTTAGAGTCCAGATTGCTGAAGGGGTTGAATACCATTCATTACTTTATGTCCAAAGACTATTATAACATTCTTGGTGTTTCACGAGATGCTTCTGATGAGGAGATCAAGAAAGCCTATCGTCGACTGGCGCACAAATACCATCCAGATAAGGCTGGTGGAGATGAGGCGAAATTTAAGGAAGTAAACGAAGCTTATCAGGTGCTTTCGGATAAAGAAAAACGCGCTCAATATGACCAATACGGTCAGACTTTTGAGCAAGCCCAAGCGCAAGGCGGATTTTCTGGTTTTGAAGGCTTTCGCGATTTTTCTTCTTTTGCGGAAGGGTTTGATTTTAATTTTGATTTTGGTGCGGGACAGGGATTTTCTGATATTTTTGGGGATATTTTTGAGCAAGCCGGCTTTGGCAGAGGAGCGCGAAGCAGTCAGAGCAGACGGCGTTATCGCGGTGAAGATATTCAAGTTGATGTTGAAATAACCTTTCAAGAAATGGCGAAAGGAGTGGATAAAGAGATCGAGCTTTATAAAAAGGTGAAATGTCCAAGATGTCAGGGCGAGGGAGTAGAGCCAGGATCAAAAAAAATGAAGTGCTTGAAATGTCAGGGCGAGGGACGAATCAGAACCAGTCGGCGAACATTTTTTGGAACTTTTCAGCAAACGACCCTTTGTCCAGAATGTCAAGGTGAAGGAGAAGTACCGGAAAGAAAATGTAAAAACTGCGGGGGCGACGGGCGAGTGAGAGAGTATGAAAAGATAAAAGTGAAAATCCCAGCTGGGATAAGAGATGGACAGACTATTCGACTGGAGGGTTTAGGTGAAGCTGGAGAAAGAGGAGGCGAAGCGGGAGATCTTTATGTCAACGTTCACGTTTTGCCGGACAGGAGATTTGCGCGCAAAGGCGATGATGTCTACTCAGAAGCCAAAATATCTTTTTCCCAAGCGGCTCTAGGCGATAAGATATCGGTTGAGACTCTTGACGGTGAAGTGAAACTCAAAATTCCACCCGGGACGCAATCAGGCGAGGTTTTTCGTCTCAAGGGGCGAGGTATAAAGCATTTGTCTCGCTTTGGATATGGCGATCATTATGTTAGAATACAAGTAGTGACGCCGAAGAATTTAACAAAAGAGCAAAAAGAATTGTTTGAGAAATTAAAAGAATAACTTTTACGGATTACGAGTCTCTTACGAATATACACGAATTATGAGCAGACGATTCTTTGTTATTCGTGTATTTTAGTATAGATTCGTAATTCATAAGGAAATATTAAGGAAATATTATGAATCTCAATAATCTTCTCGGAAATATTGGCATCAGAAGCAATTTGGCTGGGGATGTGTCTTTTTTGATTTTATTTCTCATTTTCAGCTTGGCCGTTTCTTTTGTTTTGGGAAAGCGTCGGATACTGGTTTCGCTATTGGGAGTTTATGCGGCTTATGGAATAGTAAATTTGGCTAAATTTGATTTTTTGAAAGAGTCGAGCGTAAAAACTTTGATTTTTTTGGCGCTTTTGGTTGGTTTTATTTTGTTCTTTTCCAAAATTGTGAGAGGGAGCATTTCCGGGCATGGGCCAATACTCATTGTTAAGTTATTTCTTGGCACGGCAATTGTGATAGGTTTTTCTCTTTCTATTGTGTTGAGTTGGCAGGCTCCCAAGGAATTGGCTGATATTATCACCCCCGGTGCGCGAAAATTTTTCACCGAAGATTTCTGGCGATTTTTCTGGGCAATCGCCCCGTTGGTTTATCTGGGAATTGTGAAAAGGATTGACTGATTGGATTGGCTTTTGGGTGATGTTATTAAGTGTTCTTATTCTAAAAAAAGAAATAAGGAGGTGAAAAGGAAATGCTGAGTACCTTTTCTGTTAATAAAGCTGATGGGTATTATGTTTGTAAAAAGTGCTCCTACCGGGGGCACGTATCAGAGTTTAAATATAGTTGTCCCCAATGTGGGAATGTTGAGCTTGAAGACGAATCTCTCTATATCTGCCCATGTTGTAATCAATGTTTCGACTGGGCAGACTTTAGGGAACATTTGAAAAATTTAAAGGGTTTTTGGGAAATTGAAGTTGTCTATCATTAAAACACCGCTTTGAACCTAAAGCGGTGTTTTTTAAACGCAGATTTGGCTTAGCGCCTAAAGCGCCACGATAGCGCCACGATGGCGCTTTAGGCGCCATCACTAAAGTTAGCAGTTAATGAAAAGTCAGCCCTGTTGGGCTGGGTTAACGATTGATTGAATCAATTTCACGGGCTGGTAGCATGAGTTTCTAAAAAAATCTTTAGGGCTTTTATTACGCCTTTTTTGTTTTTGTATTGTTATCACAATAATGCGGTCGTCAGTGAAATGAGTGGGTGAATATTTAGAATTTTGGAACAGTTATTTGGATTATTACTTTGCTTTTTTAAAGAGGGGAATGGGCTAGAGTTTGATTATTTTAAAATTTGACTTTAAGAAAATATTAAACAAAGACGGCTGATTTTCTGATTTTAATTAAACGCTTGTGCCAACACAGATTGGCGCAGGGCGGAAAAATCAGCGGTGGTTTCTTGCTGAAGTTTTTGCAATGCGCGGAATTTTTGAGAAAGCTCGTCCAAATACGCGACAATTCTTTTCTGTTCGGAAAGAGGCGGGAGGGGGATTTGAGAGTTTTTTAAAATCTTAAAATGACGACTATAACCTAATTCCTCAATATTCAGAGCGGAAAGTGCGTAGTAAAAATATTTGGGATCGAAATTGTCTTTTGGTATTAAAATTTTTGTTCCATCAGCACCAATCGCAAATTTGAAGTCGATATATTTAAAAATTCGTGTATGATCACCAAAAATAACCACTGGCAAATTTTCATTATACACACTGGACTCATCATTAGTATAGCCGACAACCAAATTTTTCCCTTGATCAACAATAGGAAATTTGCCTTTTGCTTGATATTTTTTCTTAGGTATTCCTTTTATTTTTCTTTTTGGTTTCAGGATTGAATTTTGAAAATTAATAATTTTCCA
>CAZHTL010000085.1:0-5104 GCA_964535415.1 uncultured Bdellovibrionales bacterium
GTTTTTGGTTAGAGCCATCAGTTGGCCAATCATTTCATTAGTAATATTTGGACTCTGAGGATCGGAAGAAAGATCAGTTAGCGCCTCGTTAGTAAGATTGAAGTTATCAAAATTTAAGAGATTAGATTCTTTAGAAGAGGAGTTTTTAAAATCAGTTATTATTTCTGAAGACGATGAGCTCAGAAAGGATGCACTCTCTTCAATTTCGTTTTGAGCTGAAGAAAGATTAGCTCCAGGAATGATTTGATCTCCTGGTGCGGCTTTCAAAGGATTATAGCCGCTAGCTACCTCTTTTCCGTCCGAATATCCGTCTCCATCTGTGTCGGCGTTTTGCGGATCGGTGCCGATCATTTTTTCTTCCTGATCAGTGAGTCCATCTTGATCTGAATCAAGAAAAAGAGAGTTTCTATTTTTGTTTTCCGCCACAGCGAAAAAGGTCCAGAAAAACACAGTCAGAGTAGTAATTACGGCGGCAACAAATTTTGTTTTGTTTGCTTTTTTGAACCAAGCTAGAACCATTTTTTTAGAGTTTAGTTTTTTGTGTGCACTAAAAAGCGCTCCATTAATCTAATCCTTTTTTTCATCAGGACTGGGATCAATTGGAAGCTATGGAGGATTATACCATAATTTTTTGTTGTCAACAAAGCCCGGCAGTAGAAATTTGACCCAATACTTTTAGTCTAAAGACCAGTCGAATTTTCACTGCTGGGAAAGTCTCTGGAGTGTTGATAAATTGTTGTCTCTATGTTAGTTTGTGAATAAGCCAAAATGTTCAGCTAAAAGCGAAAATATAAAAGCTAAAAACAGCAATTAAAATGTAAAAGCTTTTAGATTTTATCTGCAACTTTCCGTTTTTCGATTTTAGTTTTTAAATTTATGAAAATACTTGAGAAAATCAATAGCTTGTTATCTAAAATTGAAAATTACCCTCTCACCCTTCCCCAATTCCTTCTCGCCTTTTCCTCTCTTATTGTCCTGCGGATTCTAGGAGAAAATCTTCTGTCAAACTTTGAAAGCCGGTCAGCTGAATTTATACTTGGTTCAATTTTGGCTACTTTTCTTTTTTTTCTGTTTTCCTTGATAGTGATGATTTTGTTTTTAAGTGTCTATCTGCGAGAGTCTTTTCAAAAAATGGCCAATCTTCTTCTTTGGGGATTTTTTGTGATTATCTTGCCGCCGATTTTGGATAAGTATTTTTGCGGGTCTCAGCGGTGTTGGAGTTTTTACGCTTTTGACAGTTTAACAGGACTGGGGAAGAGATTTCTCACTTTTTTTGGGGATAATCCAACAATCGGGATCACTTACGGTGTCCGAATTGAAGTAGCCCTAGCGGTTCTTTTTTTGATTGGCTATGTTTTTCTCAAAACCCAAAGCGCTCTCAAAGCTTTCTTAGGAGGTTTTTTTTCCTACTTAATTCTTTTCATTCTTGGCTCTTTTCCTTCTTGGCTGACTTTTCTTTTTCTGTTGCCCAAGAAAAGCATTTCTCAAATTGAAGGGCTGGATATGGCGGGAATTTTCCTTTCTCCGATTCACTATTTTTCTTTTTCGGGAAGGGAAATCCTAAACGCGCTCAATGCCAAAATGAATTTGATATATGCTTTTCTTTTAGTGCCGCTAGTCGCGTTTTTTTTCTGGAAATTTTTTCGGGAAAAATTTTGGGCTGTAGTAAAAAATGTCCGCTGGATCCAAGTTTTTATTCATGCGGGACTAATTCTTTTTGGTGTCGGATTAGGCTCTTTTTATTTTCCTAAAAATCTAACCCTGGATATTTTCTCTTTTTTTGCCCTGGCTAATCTTGTTTTGGCGGCTGTTTTTGCCTGGATAGCTTCGGTATTTTTGAACGATATGGCTGATGTTGATATTGATAAAATGACCAATAAAAAAAGGCCGCTGACCGCGGGGAAAGTTTCAGCTCAAGAATATCAGCAGTATTTTCTGGTTAGCTTTTTCTTGTCGCTAATTTTGGCGCTCACTGTCGGAGTGAAGTTTTTTCTTTTGATTTTTGTTTATCAAGTGATTGGCTGGATATATTCGGTTTGGCCCTTCCGACTCAAAAGATTTCCGGTTGTGGCTAGTTTTCTTTCCGCGTTGGCGCTTGTCCTTTTGTTTTTAAGCGGTTTTATGCTTCTTGCCGATGGGCAAAATATTTCTCGGCTCCCAGCCAAAGTTTTTTGGTTGCTTATCATTGCTTTTACGATTTCTCTTCCTGTGAAAGACCTCAAGGATATTGAAGGCGATCGGAAGAATGGTGTCTGGACAATCCCAGTTCTTCTTGGTGAAAATTGGGCGCGTTTTTTGATTGGCTTGGGTATATTTATTTCTTACGCTCTGAGTGTGGTTTGGCTTAATCTTAAAGTCTTGTTTTTTCCAGCTATGATTTTAGGAGCGGCCTCTTTTTGGATTTTGCAAAATAGAAAAATAAGTGTTCGAAAAGTGCACATTTGGATTTTCGGATTGCTTTTTGGATATGTCTTATTAATGGCATATTTTCTTTTTTGGCCTGTGTTTAGATTGAAGATTTAGGAAAATTGAAAAAAACTTCTAATGTACTAGATGAAGAAAAAAATGGAAAAAGAAAATTTTTTTGAAAAAAAGAAGATGTCTGCCGAAGTTGTTTTGCCAAATTTCAGTGAAGATGTTATGGGAAGAATTATCGCCGAGGCGGCGGAAGTGGAAAGAAAATCTTTTCCAAAAGGATGGCAGTTTCCCAATATAGAAGAATATCTCAGAGAAAGTTTCTCTGAAGAAAAAAATATTTGCATTGTGCTTAAAGAAAACGAGAAAGTGGTTGGTTATTTGGTTATGGTATCTTTGGAAGGCGCCATAGAAGAGCTCAAGGGGGCTGATCCGGGAATGCCTGATATTAAAGAAGGCTATTGTCTTGACACCATTTCAATTCTTCCCGAAAAGAGAAGCGGATATGGTTTTTTGAAAATGCTTAGGGCGATGAAAAATGAATTGAAGAAAAGAAAAACAAAAAGACTAATGATGCATGCTCGCTTAAAAAACAATTTAAGCAAAGCGATGAAGTCTTTTTTTGGAAGGGAAGGAAGGGTTGTTAGTTCGAGGGTTATTGAAAAATGGAAGTGTTATAACTATCAAGAGCCAACCGAGTATCTGGATATAAAATTAGGAGAATAGCTTTTCATAAAGCCGAAGCCAATCTTTCAGATTCAGCTTTTCTGCCCGCACTTTTGGCTCGATCCCGATTTTGTCTAAGATTTCTGAAAATTTAGCCTTCGGAATCCGAAAACTGGCTGACAGGTTGTTGACAAGCTTTTTTCTTTTTGCCAAAAATCCGGCCCGAACGAGAGAAAAAAATTTTTTGGGGCTCACTTTGGAAAGCCGTTTCTTTCTTTTTATGCTGATAACTACAGAATCTACTTCGGGGACAGGCTCGAAATTTTTCTTGTCAACATAAAACAAAAGCTTCGGCTCGGCGTAGAATTTAACTGAGATGGAGAGAAGGCTTTCTTTTCCGTCAAGCGCTACGATTCTTTCCCCGACCTCTTTTTGAACCATCAAAATCATTTCCTGAGGCGGGTATTTTGTTTCAAGAAGCAAACGAATGATTTTTGAAGTAATATAGTAGGGTAGATTGGCAACAACTTTGTAATTTTGAAAATTATTTCCTTCGATTATTTTTGGTAGATTTATCTTTAAAATATCTCCTTCGATTATACATAACTTTATGCTGTTTCCCATACTACCAAGAAGAATTACACTTGCTGACGATCGTCGGCATGTGTAACACGAACTGGAACTAGTTGCTTTAGAAATTGGGAAATGGAAAAACTTATTTTCTAGCTCTACCGCCAAATCTCTGTCCAACTCTACTGTCAAGACTTTTCCCGCTTTTTCGGTGAGATATTTTGTCAGGATTCCCTTACCTGGGCCAATCTCAAGAATATTATCGGTTTTTGACAAGTTAGCAGAATCTACGATTTTTTTCGCAATTGATTCGTTGGTGAGAAAGTTTTGACCAAGAAATGTGCTCATGAAACTAAAAACTAAAAACAAAAATCTAAAAGTTATATCTAAAATTTTTAATTTTTAGTTGTTGCTTTTCATTTTTAGATTTTAGCTTTTATTAAATTAATTCAGTATTTCTTCCACTTTCACGTTGATTACTCCTGCTTCCAGGTTGGCGATTTTTTGGAAAGCTTTTTTATTAAGGTCAATAATACGTCCTTCTCCGTAGGGACCGCTGTCATTTACCTGAACAATAACCGATTTCCCGTTGGCGCGGTTTGTAACGCGAAGGTATTTTCCTTGTGCAAAATCAAGGCTGGCGCAAGTAAGGCCATCCCCCTTTTTATACCAAGTGGCAATTCCCGTCTGGGTTTTTCCCACGACAATCTTTGTTCCAACGACTTCGATTTGAGAAATAGGTTGTTTAGTGATTTTGCTTTGCAGTAAAGTGCGGCTAGTTTCTCTGCCGTTAGTATAGGTTATCTTATAGATTTTTTCTCGAATTCCAGTTTCCCCTTTTTGTTTTATTTCTTTTTTTCGCCAAAGGACGGTTGGATCTTCTTTCTCAATCGTCTGGAAAGGAATATCTTCTTTGAGAGTTATTTCCTCGAAATTTATTCGAGTGATTTTGATATTAAGATTAGGTATCAGCGGAGAATTAATATCCGGAGCGACTTTGTCCGCGGGCGACAAAATTATATCGGCTTCTGATATTGCCTCCCAAACGCTGGTTCCAAGTGTATCAACTTCTATTTTTCTTTGGTCAACTTCGATTGTCACAGGAACGGCGTGTCGGATAATAATCTTGCTTCCCGGAAAAATTTTTGCTTCCGGCGTTGGAAAGACATAGTCTTTGTCGGAAAGCTTGAAGTTGTTTTTTTCGAGAAAATCAGCCACCGTTTTTTGCTCTGTGTGAGTATGAAAAACCATTCCATTGTCGGAAATTTCCACCGCAAAACTCTTTTTTTGGTCGAAGGTTTTCTTTCCAAGTGACCAGAATGAATAGAGCGGTATCATTACAATTATTGCCGGCAGGAATATTTTGAAATGAAAACGCATAAAAAATATCAAGTTTTATACTCCGATTAGTTGTAGTGAACATCACCAGGTTTTTTCATAAATCAGGCTTCTT
>CAZHTL010000086.1:0-3781 GCA_964535415.1 uncultured Bdellovibrionales bacterium
GGATACCGTTTTGCTTCCCCAACTTCTGAACCATCATCAACGTCTTCAACAACGCAAAATACCGGAACAAACCAAAATGGTGACCAAACAAGTGGAACCGCGGTTGCGATTCAAAATTTTACCTTTTCGCCCGCTACCCTGGAAGTCAACAAAGGCGACAATGTTATCTGGACAAACAAAGACTCCGCTCCACACCAGATAGTGAGCGATACTAAATTATTTTCAGGAAACTTAATGAACAAGGGCGAGACATTTTCCTTTACTTTTGCTGAGACCGGCACTTTCCCTTATCACTGCGCGATCCATCCTTCTATGCAGGGAAAAATTATTGTAAAACAGGTGAAAGAATAAAAAATGTAAAAGAAAAAAATGATTTCTCAAATTGCGTACTATCAAGTCGTAGGACTTCCCGTTGTTGCTCATTTAGGTGTTGCCACCCTTCTTCTACTTCTTTTAACAACCACAGTGGGACTTATCAATTTCCGCGGCGATACGAGAATACCCTTCAAGTGGCATCCACGCCTTGCCGGAATGACGATAGTTGTCGCGATTATTCACGCGATTTTCGCTATCTCGATACACTTTGGATTTTAGGAATAAACCTCAACAATATGTCGAGAGTGTCAAATACAAAAGAAAATGAGGATAAATGTTTTTGTCCAAAATGCCCAATTTTCCTTCAAGCAGACTGTCCGAAAGAAAAACAGGAAATACTTTACTGCGTCACGGGAAAGACCGTCTGCGAGATTTCCGAATACGGATGTCTCTGCGGCATTTGCCCGGTTTACAAGGAATATAATCTTGAAGAAGGATACTTTTGCCTCCGCGGTGCAGCGGAGTAAGACTATTCTACAAATAAAACAATTGAATGCAATAAATTCACTACAACTAATTGTAGTGAATTTTTATTTTTAATTTAGGATCTAATTCTAGAATTGAGTGTGTTGATTATTTTCACTTTATTTAATACCAATCCATTTAACTCCTGTCAGTTCCGCCAGATATTTTTGCGTGGAAACTAAATCGCCACTGTCTAATTTACTTATATCATCTTTTCCGACAATTCTCGCAAATTCTGCAATTTCTTCGGTCGATACTTTTATGAAGTTTTTTAGTTTCCTGAAGCCTTCTTCAACGCTTAACTGTTTTGTAAGTTCCGGATTGTGGGTTGTTACTCCTGTCGGGCACATTCCGGTATGGCAAATACGATATTGCTGGCAGTTGATCGCGATGAGGGCCGCCGTTCCGATATAGACCGCATCCGCTCCAAGCGCAAGGCATTTCGCAAAATCCGCAGAAGTCCACAAGTTGCCCGCCGCAATGAGCGTAATTTTTTTTCTTAATCCCTTTTCCTGAAGATACCTGTGAACCCGCGGTAGTGCTGCCCAGATCGGTATTCCGACATTGTCTTTCACATATGAGTCCGTCGCGCCCGTTCCTCCTCCGAATCCGTCAATTGCGATATAGTCAACGCCGGATTCAACCAAAACTTTTAAGTCTTTTTCAACATTCCCGCAACCGATTTTTGCTCCGATCGGAACTCCGGCTGTGATTTTACGTAGCCATTTCACTTTCTCCGCGATTTCTTTTGGCGTTTTCATGTCATAATGATGCGCCGGAGAATAAGAGGGCTCGCCGGTTTTAAGGCCACGCAGCTTTGAAACTTCTTTAGTCATCTTTTTGGCAGGGAGATAGCTTCCCTTCCCTGGATAAGCACCTTGACCGAAGCGGATCTCAACCGCCGCGACTTTTTTGAGAACGTCCTCATTTACGCCAAATCTCCCCGTCGCATATTGACCAATCAGATATTTTTTCGCTTCATATTCTTCCTCCAAAATTCCCCCTTCACCGGAGTTGAAAGCTATTTTTAAATCTTTTGCCACTTTTGAAATAACTAAATGGACATTTTTTGAGGTCGCCCCAAAACTCATGCCAGAAATCATAATCGGGGATGAAACTTTGAACGGTTTTTTTGCCATGGGCCCGATCATTACTTCCGTATTCACTTTTTCTTCACGGTTAAGCGGAATCTTCGCGACTTGTGCCGGAATAAAATGTAGATCATCAAGAGAAAGATCACAGCTAATTTTTTTAAGCGACCCCATCGGACGAACGATGCTTTCGCCCGTCTCGGCCATTGTTTTTATATCAACAACCTTCTGATAGAATTCAGCGCTTTCACGAAATTTTTTTTTCCGCATCACAATTTTCGCCTCACCGACCTCGTCGCGCGTACAATAATATATATCTGACAAACTATTTTCCCGCCAAATCAAACAACCGGTACAGATACATCCCTTGGCTTCGATGTCACATTTACTATGCCCTACCTCTTGCGAACAATATAAAACTTCTCCCTTACAATAAGCTGGATATGAAGGGCAATTCGGACAGAGGCATTTTTTTCGGTTTTCTTGGGAATTTTGCACCGTCATGTGTTTTATTAACTATAACTTGATCTTCTGCAAAGGGCAAAATGAACCTTCCTTCTGCCAAAATCCGGGTATGATTTTTTTTACTTCAGCAAAATCCTAGCCTATCTCGTTTTTAAAAATTAACCTTTCAGAAGTATTTATTCCTAATTCCTATTTCCTTTTCCGCTTTTTTTCTTTTTCCCTTTGGCATCTTTTTACATCCAATTCACCCGCAAGAAGTGAGATGCGCAGCTCATACAAGGATCATAAGCCCGGATGAGTTTTGAGACTTCTCTTACAATTTTTTTCTCAAGCTCTTCTTTTAATTTTTCGGTTGCACAAAAGCCGGAGACAATTTGCTCCACGTCTTTTTTCATATTCACAAGATTTTGAGCCGTAGGGATGACTAATTTCATATTTTTTACCTTTTCCTCTTCAATCTTGAGTGCGTAATACAAAGTTCCTCGCGGTGCTTCAATCGCTCCCGCGTTTTCTCCGGACAATCGCTCGGGCTTGACCGCTTCTTCCTTTTCAAATTTTGTATTCTCAAGAATCTCTACGGAGTGATCAAGAGAGTGTAAAATTTCAATGGCTTGAGCTAAGTTGTTATCATAGATGTTTTCGGAAGGAAATTTAGCCAGATATTTTCCTGCGTCGCGCTTGGTATTTTCATGCAAATTTTCTCTGTTCAAATTAAGTCGTGCCAAGGCCCCCACCATATATTCTTTTCCTTCAAATTCAAAGCCGCTGGCTTGCGAATAAGGCAGAACAACATCGTGAAGATAATTCCAATAATCTTTTTCTTCAATCAATTCGCCGGTTAAGCTCTTAATTTTTCCTTCTAAAAAGGAAAAATCGTCAGTTGCCAGTGCCACAAAGTTTGTTTTGCGCTCGAAATTCCAATCACAGTTAGCAAAAATATCAATCAGCTTTAAAACCAAAGGACGAATTTTTTTTAAATTTTCAACAACAGCCGGAATTCGGCTATTGTCAACCGATTGGCTAAAACCTCCTACCTGCTCAAATGGAGCATGAACCGCTCTTCCCGCCACCAGTTGTGAGAGATTGTTTCCGGCTTCTTTGACAGCCAACGCTTCATGAATAAGATAATGTTTTTCGGAGGTTACATCTAAAAGAGAATCAACTCCTAACATATCCGGCAGGACAAAAAAATAGAGATGAAGAGCGTGATCGCGAATCATCATTGAGTACACCGTAAGCTTTCGAAGCAACATTGTCTGTCGGCTGGGAACAATCTCCAGTGTTTTCTCAACCGCCTCAATGCAAGCCGTGAGATGCGCAATAGAGCAAGTCCCGCAAATTCGCGAAACTAATTGCGGCACGGAGTTGCAGGGCATACCAATAAC
>CAZHTL010000087.1:0-3154 GCA_964535415.1 uncultured Bdellovibrionales bacterium
GCTTTATTTTGAAGCTATGGCTTATAATACGCAATGATTTTTCCGCGCTCACCGTAATCAAAGCATATTCAGCTTCTACTTAATTGTTAAAGTTCTTTTCAGCGCGGAAATGTTGATTTACAAAATTTATAAACCAGCATTTCCACCCGAATTTATATTTCGTATTTTCGCTCTATTTATAGTTTGTAATGAAATAAAAAGCCGCTTCCTAAGAAGCGGATTCGAACCCAAAACAAAAACTCAAAAGTTCATCCGCTTCTTTTTATTAGACTGATTAAACATTCTCTCATCCAGCAAAGCTAAAAATTATATTTATTTCACTCTGTAATAATATACTTTTCCAAAAAATATGTCAACACTTATCTAAAGCAGTCCTAAACTGCAAACAAAACACGAAAAATTTCTTTTTTATAAGCCTATTTTTACTGACTTCCCCATCGTTGAACAAATCGAAGCATTTTTTATAAAACTACCCTTCACTCCTTCGGGTCTTGCCTTTCGAACCGCTTCTATAAAAGCCTCAAAATTTTTTTCAAGTTTTTCTGCCTCAAAAGAAACCTTTCCAATTATCTGATGAACATTTCCTGAATTATCATTCTTGAAATCAACCCGCCCCTTCTTGAGAGATTCAATAGCCTCTTTCACTTTGGTGGTAATCGTATTGTTTTTGGGGTTAGGCATTAAACCTTTGGGTCCAAGAATTTTAGCAATTGAAGCTAGTCGCGGCATCATTTCCGGAGTAGCAATAGCCACATCCGCATCAATTTTTCCTGTAGATTTAATCTTATCTACCAGCTCTTCGCCGCCCGCTAAATCCGCCCCAGCTTCTTCCGCTTCTTTTTTTTGACTGGCTGTAAAAACAGCAATTTTCACCTTCCTTCCTGTCCCATATGGCAATTCAGCTGTTCCTCGTACCTGCTGATCAGATTTTTTGGGGTCAATAGCCAGACGCAAATGAACTTCGATAGATTCGTCAAATTTAGCTTTGGCGTTTTTTTTGACTTCACTGATAGCCTCTTGCACAGACAATATTTTATTTTCCAAGCCTTTTTTATTCATATGATAAAAATTTTCAATTCCCAAGTGAGAATATGGCGCCTAAAGCGCCCCATGGCGCTTTAGGCGCCATCGCTCTAATTGAAAACTAAAACTATTCTACCTGTATCCCCATTGACCTCGCTGTTCCTTCTACAATCTTCATAGCCGCTTCAATGTCATTGGCATTAAGATCTGGCATCTTTATTTCAGCAATCTGGCGAACTTGCTCTCTGGTCACTTTCCCCACTTTGTTTTTCAGTGAATCAGAGGATCCCTTCTCAATTTTAGCCGCTTTTTTGAGAAGTTCAGCCGCTGGTGGAGTCTTTAACACAAAATCAAAACTTCTGTCCTCATAAACAGTTATTTCAACAGGAATAATATCTCCGCCCTTCTCCTTTGTGGCTTCATTAAAACGAACACAAAAATCCTGGATATTGAGTCCATGCTGACCTAAAGCTGGACCAACGGGAGGAGCTGGATTAGCCTGTCCAGCTTTGATTTGCAGTTTGATGATTGTTTTTACTTTCTTAGCCACGATGTTCTTTAGAAATTACAAGTTTACTTTGCCTTATGATCATACTAATTACGAATTCTACGCATACTTGGTATATTCGTAAGAGATTCGTAAATTCGTAAAACTAGATCTTTTTCACCTGCAAAAAATCTAACTCGACTGGCGTTTCCCGACCAAAAATGGAAATCAATACTTTTACTTTTCCTCTTTCTTCGTCTACCGAGTCGACCTTTCCATCAAAATCCTTGAAAGGACCGTCAATAATCTTCACTGCGTCGCCTCTGGCAACATCAATCTTATACTTCGGCTCAGTCACACCCATTCTTTTCTTTATTTGTTCAATTTCTCGCGGATCAATTGGCGTGGGAGTCGTTCCAATACCAATGAAACCGGTGACATTAGGAGTGTTTCGGACTACATACCATGAATCATCGGTGACAATCATTTCCACTAAAACATATCCGGGAAAAATTCTTTCTTCAACAATGGAACGCTTGCCGCCCTTAATCTTAATTTTCTTTTCCTTAGGAACCATTACATCAAAAATCTTGTCCTGCATATCGAGAGATTCAATTCTTTGCCTTAAGTTTCTTGCTACATTGTCTTCATAGCCAGAATAAGTGTGAATAGCATACCAAGCTCGGCCATGATGTTGGGTTTGTTTTGCCATAATTTTTTTATGAATTACCTGCCTGACCCGCTTAAATTCCTTCGAAATTTATTTCGGACCAAAGGAGGCGAGCTAATCCATTACGAATGTATCAATACTGTACTATTAAGCTTCATCTCTCCTAAAAATGATTATCTGGACACATTTGCATCTCCGTATAAAATTTGTAATCCGTAAACCTAGCTAAAACTATCTAACTATAAATATTCTCGTTATATACTCAAAAAAATAATCCAGCGCTCCTAAAAAAACCGCTACCGCTAAACTCACTCCAATAACCATGCCAGTGAATTTGATTGTTTGTTGACGTGTTGGCCAGTTGACCTTCCGAAGTTCTGCACGAGCTTCCTTGGTAAATGTCCAGAGTTTGTTCATAAGATGTGATACTAATCTACGAATTTTATGCCTGCCCGAAATGCTTTGATTATTATCGAAGTGATTATAAAATAAAAGCTGATAAGTTTACCGATGAATAATAAACACGAGCAGAGGCGTTTTAAAGCAGGCAAACAAATCAACGAATCACGAATATTTCACTTATTCGTAATTTCATAATTCATTGATTTATATCACAGTCTTGTTTGTTGACTGGCACCAAACTTAGCCTTTTTTAAAAAGCCCTGGCAGGCCTTTTCATAATTAAATAATAATGCATTAAAAAAAACTTGTCAAATTGCCAGCGCTTGATAACCAACCACAAAGATCCTGAAATCAAATGACTTCAAGACTAATTAATTTATCTATCGTTTATCATTGAATTATATTCAACCTAAGGACAAGTCTTAAACTCTAAATGTTATATAAGTAAAAGGAATTATCGTCAACCGTTTAGGCAAAAAGCTAGGGAGCGGATTCTATCCATCCTCTTCGGCTCACACTTACATTACAAACAGCTTCTCCACAACAATTTTGAACTCTTAACTTGATAACTT
>CAZHTL010000088.1:0-9951 GCA_964535415.1 uncultured Bdellovibrionales bacterium
CCACTTAAATTATAAATATATTTTAGCGTCTAATATTTGGTAGGGCTTGCCATTATTATACAACACTACCGGATTTATATCAATTTGAGATATATCCGGATTTTCAGCCGAAAGTTGCTGAAGAGCAAGAATTATTTTTGCAATTTCCTGGAGGTTGTAGCTTTTTTCTCCCCGAAAACCTCTCAAAACTGGTGATATTTTCAGATTATTAAGTTCATTTTTTATTTCTTCCATTGTCAGCGGCGGAATTAGAATCACTCGATCAGCGAAAATCTCCGCTAAAGTTCCTCCCCATCCTGCGATAATCACCGAACCAAAAGCTTTATCCCTTTTTATGCCAATAATCATTTCCAGCCCAGGTTTTACCATTGATTGAACAAGAAAATTTCTGGCACCAGTCGTTCTCCTCATTTTATTGAAAGCGTTCTTCAACTCTCTTTCGCTTCTAATATCAAGAATAACTGCCTTTTTATCCCAGCGATGAATAATCCTGGGGTCATCCGTTTTCAGAGCACAAGGATATTTTATTTTTGCTCCTTCTATTTCACCCCAAGATTGAAAAGAGAGAGATTTTGCAAGTTTAATTCCATAATTTCCAAATAATTTCTCCGTTTCTTTCCAAAGCATTATTTTTCTTTTTTCTTCTAGGGCTGACTGAATAATCAGATTTGCTTCCAGGTTCAAATGGGCTACCTTGGGAAAAGAAATTTTGGGCCGCCTAATCTTGCCTTGATAATAGGAAATTATCTTCTCGAGAACTAAAAGCGCTCTTTCCGGACTTTCGAAATTGGCAATTCCATTTACCTGAAGATATTCAATTGCTTTTTTGACCTTTATTCCTCCCATAAAAGAAGTGATTAAAACTGGAAAATTTTTTTTGAAGTGAGAGATAATTTTAGCTACTTTTTCCGGATTAGTCTGAGTCTGAGGAGTTAAAATAACAAGAAGAGGATTTTCCAGATACTTTAAAGAGAGAGCTTTGAGAACATTTTCATAACGATCTGGCGCGGCGTCTCCAATGATATCAATTGGATTTTCCACTGAAGCGCTATCTGGAAGAAATTGCCTGAACTTATTTTTAAAATCGGTTGATATTTTTTTTAATTTCAGAAGCTTTGATTTTCCAATAAAATCAGAAGCCAAAACTCCCGGTCCGCCAGCGTTGGTGATAATAATGACTTCATCCCTCTTTGGAATCCCCCCTGAATTTGAAAAAAGAACGAGATCCTGAAACTCTTCAATGTTTTTCGCTTCAATAACATTCAGTTTTTCAAATACTGCTTCAACAATAGCTTCATCCTGAGCCAAAGAACCAGTGTGAGAGGCAATCGCCTTCTGTCCTGCTATTGTTTTTCCAGCCTTAAGAACAACGATTGGCTTTTTTTGACTTGCTTTGCCAACCGCTTCGAAAAATCTAGCTCCGTCCTTGATATCTTCAAGATAAAGAGCGATAGTCTCCGTATCTTTGTCTTCGGAAAGAAAATTGACAATGTCGCTCTCATCCAAAGTCGCTTTATTGCCAATGGAAATGACCCTTGAAAAACCAAGGGAAATATTTTGAGCCCAATCAAGAAGAGCTACAGCCAATGCACCGGATTGGGAAACAATGGCTACCTTTCCGGATTTGAATTTTCCAGAAGTGAAGGTGGCATTAAGCTTTCTCCGCTGACTGATAAATCCCAAGCAATTAGGCCCAAGAACATTAAGCTTATATTTCTCAGAAATATTTTTTAATTCTTCTTCCAGTTTTTGACCCTCTTTTCCCGTTTCTTTGAAGCCGGAAGATATAACAACATAATTTTCAATCTTTGGGCTTGCTTGAGCACCTTCTTCTAAAATCTGATTTACTGAAGAGGCAGGAATAGCTATCAAGACTAAATCAACTGGTTTTTTTATTTCTCTCAAGCCGGCATAGCACTTTTCCGCTCCAACCCGCTTGTATTTCGGATTTACAAAATAAAGCTTTCCTTTCCAACCGCCCGTCAGGATATTTTGCGTCAAAACATTGCCCAATTTTTCTTTTTTGGGAGAGGCGCCGACAATAGCGATAGATTTTGGATTGAAAAATTTATTGAGGTTTTTCATTTAAATATTCGTTAATTGCCACAATAGATCTTTTTATCGCTATAAAAGAATACGCCCAAAAAATTGACAGTTAGACGGGCATAATTCCAAACAGACTTCTTCTTTAAAATATTTTGATCTCTGCGTCGACAAATACCTATTCAAAAAAAGTAATAACAGTAAGACCAAAAATAAAAACATATACTCACCCAACTCATATTTTATCGCGAATAGCGCTGAAGTTGTCAGGATATACATGACCAAAAAAAGAAAATCATTTTAAACGAGAGAAAATAAGTCAAATCATAAAAAGCGGCGGTAGCGCGTTCAGTAAAATTTTTATGATGGTACTTCTCGTTTTGATAGTAGTCCTCTTATCGTTCCAATATAGCGTACAACGTTAGCGCTGTTTAGAATTCCCATTTTGAGGCTCTCTTTAATAGAAGCACCTTTGAGATAAAAACCTAGGAAGCCGCTGGCAAAGGCATCTCCTGCTCCAGTCACATCCACTGTTTTTACTTTTTTAATCGGCGAATAAAACATTTTCTGGCCGTCGCTAGCATAAGCGCCTTTTTTACCATCTGTGAGACAAACAATTTTTGGACCCATTTTGTGCAATATCTTTATCAGCTTGCTTATGTTTGAAGTTTTAATTTTTTCCTTGAATGCTATTTCAGTTGCCTCGTTTTGGTTAAGAAAAATAATTTCCGCCCGCCTTAGCAATCTTTTCAAATTTTTGAAGCTATCCCGAATCATACTGGTGCTAGGCGCAACAATCAATTTTGCTTTATTTTGCTTTACATAAGCCAGAATTATATCAGCCTCCCGTTTCCAATTTCCGGTAAGTGAAGAAACTGAAAGCCAATTGGTTTTCATCTTTTTTAGTCTTTGCAGATTGATATGACCTGAAGATTTTTCATAAAAAATTACCCGCTCTCCAGTTTTTTTGTCAATAATTATCACCGAAGTACCTGCCTGAGAAGGGCCAAGGGGAGCTGAATTCAAACCTAGCCTTCTTGTTCCCACTGATAAGTTGGTTGCCACCCCGCCCGGATTTTCAATAATTTTTTCCACGCAAATTTTTTCACCCAATTCAAACCCAAGCCACTCGGGCGCTAACTTATCTTGAGGAGTCCTGAAAATTTTTCCTCGACCAGTAAGAAGAAAAATATCTCTGGTAATAGAACCGATGCTTATCAAATCATACTTCATAAGATTGATAATTGGTATTTTGTAACTTGTAATTGGTAATTGGTTTAATAAAATAGTAATTAGTCGCTTTTTTATTATTTTTTTCAATACCTCGCGGCTTGTTGCGGCTCAAGCAATTCAATTTTAGGCTCCGGAGCTTGCTCCGGAGTTGAATACTATTTATTAATAACTGTAAATTACCAATTACTAATTATCAATTATAAACAACTTCTAGAGCAGACTTTCTAACTCCATCTCTTTTAGTTTATCAAGATTGGCAATTTCGCACAATGTCGGGGCAATGTTTCCCAACACTCCCCCGCTAGCTAGTTTTTTCCCTCTAAACTTTTCCGAAGCTAATACAAAAGGCACCGGGTTTTTGGTGTGAAAAGTCATTGGGAGCTTGGCTTTTTTATCCCACATACAGTCCGCATTCCCGTGATCAGCGATTATAACAAGCGTTCCCTCGTCTTTTTCCAATTCCTTCTTTAGTTTTCCTAAGCACCCATCCACACACTCCACCGCCCTGATCGCCGCTTTCATATCCCCCGTATGCCCAACCATATCGGCATTGGCGTAATTTACAGCGATAAAGTCATATTTTTTCTGATGCAAGAATTTCAAAATTACCTGAGTAATTTTCTCAGCTGACATTTCCGGCTTTTTTGCATAGCTGTCAACAACCGGCGAAGGAATCATCAAGCGATCCTCGCCGGCAAGGGAGTCAGCATAACCACCATTTAAGAAGTAAGTTACATGGGCAAACTTTTCCGTTTCGGCAATATAAAGCTGGCGAAGTTCATAAAAAGCTACTGGCAAAGTCCCGTTGAGAGAATGGCTATAAAAAGCAGTGTGCACCGGAAGATCCGGACCAAAATCGGTCATAGCAACAAAATACAGATTTTTGAGGCGAGGCCTAGGAAGTCTCGTTTCTCTGGATTTTTCCAGAATAAATAACTTTGTGAATTGGCGAGCGCGGTCGGAACGGAGATTATAAAAAATAACGGCATCGTTGTCTTTGATAACAGACGACTTTTTGTTTTCTGTTATAACGGAAGGTTTGATATACTCATCAGTAATTCCCTTTTTATAATTTTCCTCAATGGCCCTTTCGGCATCTTTAAATTTTTTTCCTTTGCCTCTTGTCAGGAGATCATAAGCCACCTTAAGCCGATCCCAGTTTTTAGCCCGATCCATAGCATAAAAACGACCGACTAGATTGGCAATTCTTCCCACTCCAAGGCGAGAGAGCGTCTTTTTCCACTCTTTCAAGTGGGAAAGAGCGCTTCGGGGATAAGAGTCTCTCCCGTCAGTGAAAAAATGAAGATAAACATTGGAAAGGTTGTTTTTTTTAGCAAGAATCAAGAGCGCTTCCAGA
Source organism: uncultured Bdellovibrionales bacterium (assembly GCA_964535415.1). Taxonomy (GTDB): domain Bacteria; phylum Patescibacteriota; class Minisyncoccia; order Moranbacterales; family UBA11712; genus CAZHTL01. Next base: position 4,634 of record CAZHTL010000088.1, read on the forward strand.
TGATAGGGATTCATATGGGGACTATCTTCGTTTCCCAAAAGCCCCATCAGGTGCAAATTAGAATTATTTTTTTTCACATGATTAATTGCCCCTAGAAAAGCCGGATTATGAAAAAAAGTGCCGGAATTGATGCTTTCGGAGATTTTCCGTGAGTCTTGTTCAACAATTCTTCCCGCTCCGATATTCATATGCCCTGTTTCCGAACCGCTGGTCTGATGGTTGTCGAGCCCTACCGCCGTTCCAGTAGCGTTGAGTTGAGTAAAGGGATACTTTTCAGCCAAACAATCAAAAACTGGCGTCTTGGCAAGCCAAATCGCGTTGGTATCATCTCGGGGCCCAATCCCCCAGCCATCGAGAATAGCAAGAATTATGGGCTTGATTTTGACAGTCATCTACTTTTTTTAACCACCTGAGGTAAAACCTCAAAAAATTATAATTTAAGCTCTCTTTCAATTTCCAGTAAACGATTATATTTTGCCGTTCGTTCTCCACGGCAAGGGGCGCCGGATTTCATATATTCAGATCCGGCGGCGACGGCCAGATCAGAGATAAAGGCGTCCTCGGTTTCACCACTCCGGTGAGAAACGACGCATTTGATTTTATTTTTTTGGCAAAACTTGATGAATTCCATCGTTTCTGTTAGGGTTCCGATTTGATTAGGCTTTATAATAGCGGCATTCACTACTGAAAAAGAAATAGCTTTTTTAAGCCTTTCTATGTTTGTTGCCAACAAATCGTCACCAATAATAAGGGTATCATCTTCCATTTTTTCTTTTATCGTTTTCCAATTTTCAAAATCATCTTCTGCTAAACCGTCTTCAATAGAAAATAATTTATATTTGTTCTTCCACTCTTGATAAAGAGAAATTAATCGCTCAGGCTCAAGAGAGATATTTTCTGGTTTAAGAGTATAGCTTCCTTGGCCGCTCTCGAAAAAATTGGAAGCGGCGGCATCAATTCCCAAAAAAACAGATTCTCCCAAATTACAACCCGCCTCTTCTACTGCTCTCTTGAGATACTCAAAAGCCTCAATATTGCTTTCGAGGCGCGGCGCAAGCCCGCCTTCATCACCTACTCCAACTGAAAACCCGGCATTAGCAAGAATATTTTTCAATTTGTGAAAAATTTCACTAGCCGCCTGAAGCCTTTCAGAAAAACTTTTGAAATCATAGGGAATAATTTGGAATTCTTGAATAGAAAGCCCCGAGTCCGAATGAGCTCCACCGTTAAGAATATTGAAAAAGACTGTCGGAATACTTTTTGGTTTTTTGAAACCGAAAGTTTTGGCTAAGTATTGGTAAAGCGGCATACTTTTTGAATTAGCAGCAGCACGAGCCGAAGCCAGCGAAACCGCAAGTATCGCATTTGCTCCCAAATTGGACTTATTTTCCGTTCCATCAAGCTCAAGGAGAATTTTGTCGATCTTTTTTTGATCAAACGCATCGAAGCCAGCGATTTTTTTGGCAATAATTTTTCTGATGTTTTCGCATGCCTTCAAAACTCCCAGTCCATCGTAGCGAGTGTCTCTATCACGAAGTTCCAGAGCTTCGTATTTTCCCGTTGAAGCGCCAGACGGCACCGAGGCTGAACCGGAAACACCATCTTCCAGCATCACAACCGCCTTTACCGTCGGATTACCGCGGGAATCAAGAATTTCGAAGGCATCTATTTTTTTTATCTTTGCCATAAAATAAGCTTTTTACGAATTACGAATAAAGCTGTGATGCGAATCAACGAATGAATACCTGTCCGAAATGCTTTGATTATTATCAAAGTGATTATACTACAAAATAACAGGCTTGATAATTTTAATCAGTGAATAATAAATAGTGAAAAGAAGCATTTCAAAGCAGGCGGGTTAATCTATAAATCACGAATCTGCTGTAAACGTTCGTGACTTGTAGGCTGGCATAAGATTTGCAGATTGACATCACACCAGTATTCGTAATTCGTAAAGTCTAAGGGCTATTTTCTAGTGCTTCAATTCCCGGTAGTTTCTTTCCACTTAAAAATTCAAGCATCGCCCCGCCGCCAGAAGAAAGGAAATTAAATTTTTCTGCTGATTTTTCTGAATTTATGAATTCAACTGTCTCCCCGCCACCCGCTATTTTCCAAGCTTCCGCCGCGACAATCGCCTCAAGAATTCTTTTGGTTCCAGTTCTATACTTTTCCTCTTCAAACTTTCCCATCGGACCGTTCCAAACAAGGAAAGAAGCGGCCGAAATCGCTAAAGTATATTTTTCAATTGTTCGGGGACCGATATCAAGATTTCTTTCAGAATAATCTTCTGGCAAGACAACATTTTGAGGAAATTTTATGTTTTTTTCCTTAGCTTCAATGGAAATCTTTCCTCCCAAAAGAACGGCGTCATAAATTTTGGCTAAGTTTTCAATGACAGGTATTTTGGTCTCAATTTTTGCCCCGCCAATCACTGCCAGCGAAGGCTTCTTGAAAGGCTTCAAAGCCCTAGAAAGCTCCGTTATTTCTCTTTCCATTAAAAAGCCAGCGCAAGAAGGCTTGAAACGAGGAATTTGAAATATGCTAGCATGCGCGCGATGAGAAGCGCTGAAAGCATCGTTTACAAAAACGCCAAAATGATGACAAATATCAATAGCAAAATTTTCATCATTAGCCTCTTCTTCCGGATAAAAACGAATATTTTCCGCCAGAGCAACTTCGCCATCTAAAAGCCAACGGACAATTTTGTCACCTTCTTCACTTTTTATGTCGGAAATAAATTTCACTTCCCTTTTTAAAAATTTTGACAACATTTCCGTCACTGGTTTCAGGGAAAACTCCGGCATAACTTCTCCTTTCGGCCGTCCGAGATGCGAAATAATAACAATTTTTGATTTTGGTTGTCTTAGGATATATTCAAGAGTAGGAAGCGCTAACTTGATTCGAAAATCATCTTTAACCGCTCCTTTTTCGATAGGAACATTAAAATCAGTTCGGATTAAGACACGTTTATTTTTGAAATCAATGTCTTTGAGATATTTCATATGTTCTTCTACGAATTACGAATCAATTACGATATACGAATCTACGTGATACTGATAATTATCTTATATTTATGATTAATTTTGCAAATGAATCTATTAGTATGTTCGTATGAAATTCGTAATTCGTAATCACTATCCCATGCCCAGAATCCCAATTACCAAACCTATTCCTGCCATTACCCCAGTGAAAATCCAAGCTCGCATTGTTACTTTCGTTTCCGGCCAGCCAATTGCTTCAAAATGATGATGAATTGGAGTAGAGAGGAAAATTTTCCGCCCGAAAAACTTTTTTGAAGTAAGCTGGACTATAACCGAAAGCGATTCAATAACATAAACGAGGCAAATTATAGGAAGAACCAAAACTGAATTGGTAAGCATGGCAATAACTGCCAGCGTTGCCCCCAGCGAAACAGCTCCGGTATCTCCCATAAAAAATCTCGCCGGGTAAATATTGAACCACAAAAAGGCCAGAAGAGCCCCAGCTATCGCGGCACAAAAAGCCGCTAAATCAATTTTGTTTTGAGTAAAGGCAATTACGCCAAAAGCGGCGTAAGCAATAAGAAGAATTCCTCCATTGAGCCCATCAAGTCCATCGGTAATATTGGAAGAAAAAGCGGTAGCTAGCACCACCAAAACAAAGAAAGGGATATACCACCAGCTAATTTCAAAATCTCCTACGGCAGGAACATGAATTGAGTCATAACCAAGTTTATAATGGAACCAAAGCGCACCTAGAATAGCGATAACCACTAGCCATCCGAAACGGTATAAAAATCGAATACCACCTCCTTTATTAGTCCCCCATCCTCGCACACTAAAAATATCATCAAAAGCCCCTAAAATAGCCGCTGAAACAAGAGCAAAAAGAGGAAGCCAGGTCTGCGAACGGCTCAAAAAATCAAGTCGGGTTATAAGCTTAGCACTGAAAAAAGGCGTAAAATAATGCATAAAAAAAGCTAAAAACAAGACCGTTGCCCAAACCAAAACCCCACCCATTGACGGCGTGCCACTCTTTCCCTTGTGAAGACTATGATAGATGGGAGCCTTTTTGCCATCCACAGATGTTTCCTTTATTTTTACCCCAATTCTGTACTTGTAGAGAAATTTAGTGAGAAGCGGCGTCCAAAGCATTGCCAAAAAAAAGGAAAGGGTTCCCAAAATCCATATCTTGAGAATGGCCATCGCGGTCGGAATAGTTGTAATGTCAGCAAACTTCATAATCTACAAAAAATCACGAATCTTTTACGAATATATCGAATTACGAATTATATGAATTGGCATATTCATACCGAATTCATAATTCGTAAAGATTACTTCCATTCATAATTATAAAATGTCCAGTTAATGAGATTAATCATATCTTCCCAACGGTTATTGTCATTGAGAATAACCGCCACAATTCGGTGCCTTCTTTTCTGAGGATCAACCGCCGCTATCATAAGCGACTTTCCAGCATTATAAGTGAAACCTGTCTTGCCGCCAAGACAATTGGGCATTTGCTCAAGCAATAAGTCTGTGTTTCTTAGAAGATGAGAATATTTCCCATCACAAGAGCTGATTTGAACTTCTGGTATTCTCATTATTTTCCAGATGAGATCATAACGCATTGAATAAGCAGTAATCCGAGCAAGATCATAAGCGGAAGAATAGCAATTATCCTCGTCAAGCCCCGAAGGATTACAGAAATTCGAATCGCTGAGGTTGAGTTCTTTGGCTTTTTCATTCATTAGCTTGGCAAATTCCTTTTGAGAGCCAGCAATGTGTTTTCCTAATGCTATCGCCGCATCGTTGGCACTATTGAGAAGCATCGCCATAAGAAGATCTTTAGCAGCCACCTTTTCCCCTTCATGAAGTCTTTCATCTATACAATAACCGGAGCGAGGACAACCCACTTTTGTCCCTTCCGCCATCACTGCTTCTTTATCAATTGTTACTGGTTCGTCTAAATTTTCCAATTTTTCCATAACAATCACCGCTGTCATTATTTTGGTAAGCGAGGCTACAGGAGTTCTTCTGCGCCCATTGTCGTAGTGAAGAATTGTTCCTGTATCAACATCAATCACCACTGAAGAAGCGGCAAATATTTTTATATCCTGGAAATTTTCCTTTCTCTGAGGAAGAAACCCAGCTCCGCCGTAGTTTTCATCCTGGGTTGAAAAAGCATCCTCTAAACTGCCTTTCAAACTGTCTTCCTTTGGAGAAGACAATGTTTCCTTCTTTTGAACAGAAGCGCCTTCGATTTGGTTCAGAGGAGCTTTCTTGAAAAAACTGACAGTGGGGATAAGAAAATACTGAAAGGGTAGAAAAAATAATATT
>CAZHTL010000089.1:0-2585 GCA_964535415.1 uncultured Bdellovibrionales bacterium
CAGTTAAATTTTCCAATTCTTCTCTTGAATAAAAGTCAATCAGAATTTTTCCTCCTCCCCCTGATTTTTTTATTTGAACTTTTGTTCCCAAGATTTGGGTAATCTGCTCTTCTTTTTCTTTGAAATAAGGATCTTGAACAGCCGCGCTAATTCTTCTTTTGTGAGCCGAAACCGTTACCTCGCGAACTTTATCTTCGGTCTGCCGGACCGTTAGGTTATTTTTAAGAATCAACTCAAAAAGAGCCCTCTGTTTTTCCGGATTTTCCACCGCCAGAATGGAACGAGCGTGCCCCTCCGTAATCTGCCCTTCCTGAAGAGCGCGTTGAATTTCAATGGGAAGACCCAAGAGTCTCATTTTATTGGCAATAGCACTGCGGCTTTTACCAACCCGCTCAGCAATTTCTTCTTGAGTGAGGTCAAACTCTTCATTAAGCTTTTTATAAGCCCGAGCCTCTTCCAAAACACTGAGGTCTTCTCGTTGGATATTTTCAACTAGCGCCAGCTCCAGTTTTTCTCTTTCTCCTGCTTCCTCTCGAACAATAGCCGGAACCACCTTGAGGCCAGCAAAATGCGCTGCCTTAAGACGCCTTTCTCCAGCAATAAGCTCATATTGATCCGGTGCAATTTTTGCAACTACGAGAGGTTGAATAATGCCATGCTCTTTGATAGAATCAGCTAGTTCCTGAAGTTCCTTTTCTTTGAAATTATGCCGCGGCTGTTGAGGATTCATCGCAATTTTCTCAATTGGGATTTCCAGAAAACCATCTTGAATCGCTTTTCCGGAAGACACGGTTGCATCTCGTTTTAAGCTTTGGGGCAAATTTTCATTTTTGGATAGTTTATTTTTTGAAGGAATAAGCGATGCTAATCCTCTCCCTAAACCTCGATTGTTGTTATTGGCCATATTTTTTGTTTTAACTTCTAATAAATTTTGGAATTGCTTCTAATCCACATTTAGGTAGATAGATTTTAGAATTCAACGCAGAATCATAAGTGGAATTCAAAATCCGAAACTGCAACTAAAAGCTAAGAATATTAATGATTTTTGGACTTTAAGCTTTGGATTTTTGGGTTCTTGAATTTTCGGGAGTCTTTTACCTATCAGCCAACAAATAAATTTTAATTATGAACTTTAATTATTGTTAATCCCATTTGTTATTTGAGCTTATTGCCTCAAATTCCACAAAACAGCTTAATTCATTACAAATGAAACTTGCCTTCTTTTTCTTTTTCCAGCCGCAAAATTTCCTGCGCCAGGTTTTTATAAGCTCGAGCGCCTCGGGAAAAAAGATCAAAATCAAAAATTGATTTTCCGAAACTGGGAGCTTCTGCAAGACGCACACTGCGCGGAATGATAGAATCAAAAACCCGCCCCGGAAAATGATCTTTGACTTCCCGGACAACCTGATAACTCAAGTTATTTCTCCGATCAAACATAGTAAGAAGAGCTCCCATTATCTTGAGATTGGGTTGGAGATTATCACGTACCAAATTGATAGTTTCCAGAAGCTGACTCAGTCCTTCAAGAGCATAGTATTCGCACTGAACAGGAATCAAGACTTCGTCAGAAGCTACCAGTCCATTTACTGTGAGCGGACCAAGACTAGGCGGGCTATCTATGATGATGTAGTCATACTCAGTCCGAATTTGGCGCAGCACGTTATAAAGACGGTACTCGCGATTTTCAAGGTTGACTAGTTCAATAGTCGCTCCCGCTAAATCTCGATTGGACGGTAAAAGACTATGCCCAAAATCCTGAAGTTTTATTATATGTGAAGAAGGATGTTCTCCTAAAATTAGACTGTGATATAAGCTCTTTTCAAGACGACGTGGATCGACTCCCATTCCACTAGTCGCATTAGCTTGGGGATCAAGATCAACTAGCAAAACAAACTTCCCTGCCCGGGCAAGAGAAACTGATAGATTGATTGCAGTGGTGGTTTTCCCCACTCCGCCCTTTTGGTTAACTAGCGAAATTATCTTTGCCATTAAAAAACTTCTTTCTAGAAACTTATAAATCTTTTTCTTAGATAAGTCTTGACTGAAAGAAATTATACCATAAAAATTGACATTTGAGTAATTGTTTTCTAAATTAAGTTAAGCTAGATTGGAAATCAAAATTGACAAGATTATTTTTCCTGTAAATAACCGTTACTCAATAACAACTCTAGCGGTAAAATAACAAATTCTGCCCAATTTTGTTGTGTTCAATTGATAAAACAAAAAATGCATAAGCCTTAGATGCGGGCGAGTGGTGGAACTGGCAGACACGCAGGACTCAAAATCCTGTGATAGCAATATCGTGAGGGTTCGACTCCCTCCTCGCCCACCGATCAGCGAAATTTCCATTTCCTATTCGCCAAGCGGAAGTGAAATTTTCGAAGTATCAAAATAAGGAGGATGAAATGGAAACATTTCATTTTTTCGGTTTTTCCTGCTGTCGGAAAATAATTTCCACGGAAAAATTCGTGGAAATTATCTTTGAAACCTACGGGGTAAAAAAAATTCATGCTATTGTTAAGCAATTGGAAGACATTGGCATCAATGTAAGATGCCCCTTCTGCAGTTCAGTCTGCTGGGTTAAC
>CAZHTL010000090.1:0-4588 GCA_964535415.1 uncultured Bdellovibrionales bacterium
AATTAAAATAGAGCGTTTCCGCTTTTCTCTGATTAAGAGAAACACAAAACAGAAAAATTTTCTTTTCCTTTTAAAAGAAAAAATTGCGCGCGAAAAAATTAAAAAATGTAGAGAAAATTTTTTCTGTTTTGGTTTGCCGTAGCGGAGCGGAGGCAAGCGGAAACGTACCTCATTATTCTGGATTCTGTTCAAAAAAGGTTAGAATTTCAACCAAAAGGTACCGCCAGTTGGAAAAAAAGGTTGCTGGCGTGCCCTTGCAGAGGGCGAGCCAACAAAGACATTTCCTAACTGGCGGTGTGCTTTCGAAAAAATTCGAACTGATTTCGCACAAAATTTGTAGGGCGGGCTGAATTCCCCCTAGACCCCCCTTCCGCCCGCAGAAGCGACCCTTTCGGATTGAAAAACTGCCAAAGAAACTGAAAAAATATCGGCTTGAACTTCATTTTGGGCCAAAAGCGGGCTTCCCTCATTTTTAATTTGATTGATTTTATTATATTTGTTATCATAGTATTGATGATTGCTAAATGCCAACATCTTTATACTAACATTATATGGAAGAAAAGAAAATGAATCAAGTCAAAACAATAGGCCATAAAATCAAAGCATGGCGTAAAAAGAAAGACATTACACAAGACGCTTTAGCTAAAAAGGCGGATATTCCCTATACGACTTTGGCTAAAATTGAGAGTGATGTTATTCAAAACCCGTCTTTACAAACGATAACAAAAATCGCCGACGGCCTCGGCATTTCTTTAGATGATTTAGTGAAATAAAACTATGAAAAACATTTTAAACATTATCAAAGATTCAAATTACAGCTTTTCGCTTTTTGATCAAAAACTCATTGATGAGCTTGAAGGTAAAATCACATTCAAAGACGGCAAGCCTTATGTTGTTTGCGCTATCCGCAAAAAAGAGATTATTTTAAAACCGGAGGAAGTCGTCCGCCAGCTCTATGCCATGAAACTGTTTAAAGAATACGGTTATCCCAAGCAAAGAATCAAATTTGAACATCCAATCCATTTTGGCCGCGAGGTGAAATCCGCTGACATTGTTGTTTTTGACAAAGATCGCCCGACTGTTGAGTATATTATAATTGAAATCAAGAAGCCAAAACTTCAAGACGGTAAAAACCAGCTTCGCTCTTACACCAACGCCACGGGAGCGCCGATTGCCGTTTGGACCAATGGCGGACAAATTTCGCACTACAACCGTAAAGACCCGAATTATTTTGAAGATATTACTGATATTCCAAAAGCCGACCAAACGCTTGAAGATATTTTGAAAGAAAGATTTACACTCAAAGACTTAATCATAAAGGACAAAATTCCGAACGAGGGAAAATCGCTCAAAACCATTATTCAAGAAATGGAAGATGAGGTTTTGGCGAACGCCGGGGTAGATGTTTTTGAAGAGGTTTTTAAACTTATTTTTACTAAACTGTACGATGAATTACAGAGTAAGAAAGACAAGATGCGGATTGAATTTTATCTTGAAGATAAGTTAAGCAAAGAAGATCGCGGAGATTATGACAAGGTAAAAGAAATTTTGGTAAAACTTGATGATTCTAAATTTCGCGTTCTGGAATTTAGAAACACCGGACAATCAGAAAGCGAACTCAAAAAGAAAATCCAAAAACTTTTTGACGAAGCCAAAGCCAAATGGCCGGGCGTGTTTGACGAAGCGAGCCAAATTCAGCTTTCACCGTCTCATCTTTCTGTCAGCGTTTCCAGTTTACAGGATATAAAACTTTTCAACTCCAATTTGCAAATTATAGACGAAGCCTTTGAATATTTAGTCAACAAATCGTCAAAAGGCGAAAAAGGCCAATATTTCACGCCTCGCCATGTGATTGATATGTGCGTCAAAATGCTCAATCCCAAGCCTGGCGAATACATGGTGGACACAGCGGCTGGTTCTTGCGGATTTACTGTTCACACGATTTTTCATATTACCGGTCATTTATTCCAAAACACGGATATTTCGGAAGAAGAAAAAGAAAATGTGCTCAAAGTTTTTGGTATTGATTTTGACGAAAAAGTAGTACGCGTAGCCCGCACCCTAAACCTGATTGCCGGAGACGGAAACACCAATGTTTTGCACTTGAACAACTTGGATTATGACCGCTGGAATGAATCAATCCAAAATCGCGATTGGCTGGAAGTGTATGGCGCTGGCTTAAAACGGCTTGAAGCTCTGCGTAAAGATCCTAATTCTTACAAAGAATTTAATTTTGATATTTTGATGGCCAATCCGCCGTTTGCCGGCGATATTAAAGAATCCCGCATCATTCACAAATACGATCTGGGTTACAATGAAAAGAACAAACCAAAGTCAAAAGTCGGTAGAGACATTTTGTTTATTGAAAGAAACTTAAACTTTTTAAAGCCCGGCGGAAGAATGGCAATTGTCCTACCGCAAGGCCGTTTTAATAATACTTCTGACAAAACCATTCGTGAATACATTGCCGAAAAAGCCAGAATTCTTGCAGTAGTCGGGCTACATGTCAACACTTTCAAACCGCATACTGGCACAAAAACTAGTGTTTTGTTTGTCCAAAAATGGAACGATGACCCAAAAGTTGGTCCGCTTTGTCCGAAAGTGGAAGACTACCCAATATTTTTTGCTGTTTCAGAAAAACCAGGCAAGGATAATTCCGGCGAATATGTATTTGTGAAAAATGGCAATAATCAGCCAAAACTAGATAAAAACGGCCATTTGATCATTGATCATGACTTACATAATCACGACGGCGAACTCCCAGATGGCATCGCAGAAAAATTTATTGAATGGGCAAAGCAGGAGGGTTTGAGTTTTTGGAGATAATTATGAAAGAAAATAATAAAAAAATCGCAATTTATCAGACTCCAAATAGAGCTGTGGAAGTTCGTTTTGATGCAGACAAAGAAACTATTTTTTTGACGCAACAGCAAGTAGGTACGCTTTTTAACGTGCAAAAAGCGGCCATTTCTAAGCATGTTAAAAATATCTTTGATACCGGCGAGCTAGAGAAAAAATCAACTGTTTCCATTTTGGAAACAGTTCAAACCGAAGGTAAAAGAACGGTAAAAAGAAAAGTTGAATACTATAACCTAGATCTCATTCTTTCCATAGGTTATCGGGTGAATTCTGCAAAAATTTATTGTCTTGAACTATGATATATTTGATTTCATCAAAACTATGATTACCAAAAATCCGATTGACAAAAAGTATAAACATTCTGATATAACCGCCCAAATTATAGGCGCGGCAATTGAGGTGCATAAAATTTTAGGAAATGGTTTTCAAGAAGTGATTTATCAAAGAGCTCTGGCGATAGAAATGGAAGAGCGGGACTTGAGTTTTTCCAGAGAACGTGAAATAGAGTTACAATATAAAGGGAAAAATATTGGCACGAGAAGAGTAGACTTTTTTGTTGAAGAAAAAGTGATGGTGGAAATAAAAGCTGTCATTCAACTGGAAGACGTCCACTTAGCACAAGCAATTAATTATTTGGAGGCGTATGATTTAGAAATTGGACTACTTATAAATTTTGGCGCAAAAAGTTTAGAGTTTAAAAGATTGATGAGAAAGTTAAAAAATCATAGCCCATCGCATAATCATTTAAAATCATAGTTCAAGACATTATGCAATATTCAATTGTAAATTATCGGGATTTGGAAAAAGGATCATTAAGGTTTGATTCAGAATATTATCATCCTCAAAATTTACTTCTATTACAAACATTGAAGTCAAAAAGTCATAATCAAATTGGTGATTTTGCTTTTGTAACAGACGGCATTCATGCGTCTATAGATTTTGATGAAAACAGTAAAATAAATCTTCTATCTGCGAAAGCTCCTAAAGAAAATTATTTTGATTTATCAGGTACGGGCTTTATTTCTAAAGCACAAGATGAAAAAAATAAAAGAACTAGATTAAAAAAAGATGATGTTGTAATTTCTACTGTTGGCACTATTGGGAATTGTGCCGTCGTAGATGAAAATATTTTGCCAGCAAATTCTGATCGTCATGTTGGTATTATAAGAATCGAAAAAGGATATCAACCATATTTTCTTTCGTCTTTTTTGCTTTCAAAATACGGAAGATTCCAAACATTTCGCGAATCAACTGGAAATGTCCAATTAAACCTTTTCATTTACAAAATAAAGGAAATTATTGTACCGAACCTTCCCCAAAATTTTCAAAAATTAATTCAAGATGTTTGCGTTAAAGCTCATGAACTTAAGACAGATTCAGTAAATTTTTACTCCCAAGCCGAAGTGTTACTTCTTTCCGAACTCAGGCTAACCGACTGGAAACCAAAACATACGCTCGCTTTTGTTAAAAACTTTTCTGACACTCAAAAAGCCGAACGCATAGACGCAGAGTATTTTCAGCCAAAATATGAGGAAATTGTTGAAGCGGTGAAGAAATATAAAGGTGGGTTTGATAAAATGGGAAATTTAACAAAATTAATCGGGCATCCTTCAAATCCGCCATACGAAACAATAAATACTGAAAACAAAACTTTTATTATTACACAAAAACATTTATCAAATTACTTTCCTGTAGATAATTTTTGGAAAGACGAAGAGGCTCTTTATAC
>CAZHTL010000091.1:0-4657 GCA_964535415.1 uncultured Bdellovibrionales bacterium
ATTCATTTCTGTTTGTTAAAATAATTTTTGACTCAAGCCGCCTTTTGCTCTTCTTCCCTACGGATTGTCGGCGTACTGGAATTCGGGAGGATTTGGTTCATCTTTTTGCTCTTGAGAATTAGCGGCTCGATCAAAAAGAACAAAAAAATAAATTACGAGCGTTTGAATAAAAGCCAATGGCAACCAGCCGATACCGGGAAGAGCTTCCGAGATGAATTCGACTCCAAGGCTAGCAAAATATTTCCCGCTTCTTATCGAAGATATCTTTTCCCCAATGAGAACAAGAAAAACTATCGTGGTGATTGTAAGAAGTAGAGTAGTGATGAAAGAAAAAATTATTCCCACTCCCGGGATAGTCGCGAAAGCGATGTCAAAAACATCTTTTAGAAAAGAAAAAGGAAGGAGAAGGCAAAGATAGGGCCAGTCTTGAGTTTTAATCTGACGAAACATACTTAAAGTCAGCTTAGCAATCCGTCTCGCGGCTGACTGAGGACTTGCCGTAGCTAATTTGGCTAGGCCTTGGGTTTTAGAGACAATGTTTTTTTTCTGTTCCGTTTTCTCTTGCCGTCTTTGCCAATTTAGTATTTCGCCTAACTCTCTCTGATTTTTGGACTGAACAAGATTCCCCTTATTGCGGAGGTGCTTATTAAGATTGGGATCAACTAAGTCTCCTTGATAGCGAAGCAACCTATTTTGTTGAGGGATAATATCCATAAGGATAGTTAGAAAGCATTATTTAGTCTATTTTTTCTGTTTCTTTCTCTTTTCTTTCTAAAACTTGTTCCGGTTTTGTAGTTATAAGCTGATCTTCCGAATAGGAAGCTACGACTTGAATGGCTACATGCTTTGTGCCGGCAAAAAAGATTCCTTCTCCAACATCGCACTCAAGCAGCATAAACTTTTCTTGGTCAGTGAGATAAAATGTATCGCCAATAATATCAATCGCCGCTGGAGATTGTTTAAGAAGTAATTGGATTGAGGAATTAGTAACGATTGGCTTGCCATAGCGAGAAGCCAGAAAATCAGAAATGTCCTGAGTGATGGTTGTAAGACCAGCAAAATATTTTCGGCAACGCTTAGCGATAGAAAACATAAAAGATCCAGCGTCTTCGTGTTGCATCATTACCCAGGCTTCATCAACGACAATTAATCTTTTTTTGAGGTTAGAGCGAATTTCGTTCCAAATGAAATGCAAAACAACATACATTGCTATTGGGCGCAACTCCTCTTCCATATCGCGGATATTGAAAACAATCATTTGATTTTCAAGGCTGATGTTGCTTGGATTATTAAGGAAACCAGAAAAAACTCCCTCTGTGTATTTTTCGAGTCGGACAGCTAAATCTTCTCCTCCTTCCATATTGCGAAGTACCTCGTAAAGGTCGGACATTGTTGGAATCTGATCTTTAGGAAAAACTCGAGCGGTGCTTTCCAGAGTAATGTCTTTTACGGCATAGGCTTCAGTAATAGCTCGGTCGAGAATAGAATCTTCTTCCGGAGTCACATTTCCAAGCATTATATGAAGCAGCCCTAAAATACTTGCAATATTGCTTCGGAGGATATCTCTAAAATCTTCATCCTCTCCAACCCTAGGAAGATCAAAAGGGTTAAGATGATAATTGGAAGTAAGAGAAATGTTTATAAAGCTTCCACCAACGGCTTCGCAAAGAAATTGGTATTCATTTTCTGGATCAATGACGATTACTTCCGTTCCAAACATAAGAGAACGCAAAATTTCAAGTTTTACAGCGTAACTTTTCCCAGCGCCAGATTTGGCAAAAACAACCATATTGGCGTTTTCCATTTCAAATCGGTCAAAAAGAATTAAACTGTTATTATGCCGGTTAATACCATAGAGAATGCCGCTTGAAGAGGAAAGATCTGAAGAAACAAAGGGAAAAGTAGTAGAAAGCGGCTGACTATTCATATTGTTCGTCACATTCAGTTCGTCATTGGCTAGGGGCAAGGTGGAAGAAAAACCTTGTTCAGAGCGAAAAACTGCTTCTTTGATATAAGTCAATCTTGATTCTAAAAGAGATTCTATAAAGCGAGTTGATTTTTCCACCTCCTCTTTGCTTTCTCCGTATATAGTGATATAAAGCCCAAACCGGAAAAAGCGTTCAGTTCCTTGCTGGAGACGATCTCGCAGTTCTTCTATATCCCGAAGGGCTGTTTCCAGAGCTGGATCGCGAACTTTCCCGGCTTCAGTCTCCAGGTGAATTTCTGATTCCACTTGAGTAATTCGGCGGCGCAGGCTTTTCATTACAACGGCGCTTTCCATTGGATAAATAAACATGGAAATATCCATGGGAATGTCAAGGTTGATAATCGGCGAGAACCAAGCGGTGTAGAGATATCTTGGATAGGTGGTAACAAAAATTGTTTTGGCAAAAGTTTCTCCAATTTGGATAAAATTTGAGCCTATATTAATAGCGGATGGCGCGATAAGATCGGTAATAGTAGCAAGACCCTCGCGAAAAACTTTTTCCACGTCAATATCTTCGGCAAAGGGTTCCGCCGGCTTCTTCTTTTCTTCTTTTTTTTTCTTTTTGAGAAAATCTAACATTGCGAAATTTAAATCTGAAATCGAAAATCTAAAAACTGCAGCTAAAATCTCAAAGTTTTTAGCTCGAAACCGCTTTTAGTTTTTCGTTGTTGTTTTTCATTTCATTTTTAGATTTTACCTTTTAGATCTGGTTGATTTCCAGTTTCTCCGTTTCAATTCTTTCTGCCGAATCAGCTACTTTTGGATTGTAAGCATTATAGAAAAGTTCAATTAGTTCTGCTGTTCCTAGGGGAGTAATTTTTAATCCAATTCCGGAAAGTCCGGCAATAATATGATCCACTCTTTGCCAAAGCTGGCTTTTGTAGTTTTCGAATTCCATTTCTCGCTCAATTTTGGCTTGTTTGGGATTAAGAGCAATTTTCAGTTTTTCTAAAAAACTGTCGTTTTTTGCTTCAGTGAGAGCAAAGGGAACAACGATGTAGAAGGTTTTTGACATAATATTTGAAGTTTCTACCAAATTTTTCACAAAATTTCGATACTCGCTGATTTGAAAACGAAGCAGGTCATTCGGCTGAAGACGCTCTTTTTCGGTAAGTAGTTCAAGGTAGGGGTCAATGTCTAGTTTGCGAGTGCGGATAAGGATCTGAATAGGAAAATCAAGAGAATTTAAGAATCCCTGGTAGGTAGCGATAATAGCTTCCTGTTCCTGAGTAGATTTTAGGTCAAAGTTTATGGAGGAAATCATAAGCACAGCCCGGAGAGAATTATTTTTGAGCACCACTACCCCATCTTTGATTTCAGCAATGTCAACAAATTCCTGAGCTGATTTACCCAGGGATTCATCTTTGGTTAGTTGTCGCGAATGGAGTAATTCCATAATGAAAGCTAAAAGCTAGAATCGAAAATCTAAAAACTGCAGATAAAATCTAAAAAATTTTTAGCCAGAACACTTTAATTTTTCGTTGTTGTTTTTAGATTTTACATTTTAGCTTTTAGTTATTTCTTAGTATCTAGTATCCACGCTATTCTTTTGAGTTGGCTTTGGCTGGGTATTCTTCTTAAGGTTGCTGGTGGTTTTGCTTTTTTCTTTTGAGTCTCTGGGAGATATTTTACAAAAGCCGATTCTTCTTTATATTCTCTTTTCCAAACATATTTTTTGGGACGGGCAAAATACTGAATTACAAAACTAAGAAAGGCTACGAAAGACATCCCCTGGGGACGATAAAAAGAAAAAACAGCGAAAATAGCAATAACAGGAATGGCAACGAAAAGAAAAATCTGACGATCAACAAATCCATAAAGAATAATAAGACAAGCGACCATTCCACCCATCCACAAAAGCTGTTTCCAAGTGAGCCCAAAAGCAATTTTGTCTTCCATTTCTATAAATTGGGGAACATTGGCATGCATAATTTTTTTTACAAATTACGAATCCCTTACAAATATACCGAATTACGAATTCTATAGATTGAATATATTCGTATAAGGTTCGTAATTCACTAAAGAAAGCTATTTGTCGCCTCCACTTAAGTCAACAATATTTCCTTCAATCTTTGGTTCCGGCTTTTCTTCTTTTTCAGCTCGGTAGTAGGGATGGATAATGTTTTTTGAATAAGAGAAAGTGGGGGGCTTTGGCGGTGAGAAGTCTGATCTTGATAAATCTGCTGATGAGGCAGAAGAAAAAGCTGGAACTTGATTGGCAGGCGGAACTGCTCCCTGATTATTTTTAGGAATACCTTTCGAGAACCCTTTGAATTTTACGGGCGTTTTGCCAACCATTTCTGTTTCAGTAGTTTTCATTTCATGGGTTTCTGGCGCGGGAAAAGAATTCGAGAATTTTAGGGTATCTGAATTTAGAAAGGTTTGGTTTTGGGGAGTCCTCGTGTCACGTTGAGAAGGGAAGGTTGAAATTTGATCAATCAGCTGAGACGGCATCTGGGTTTTTGGCGTCGGAGTGGACCTGTCTGTCATATTTCCCGCGAAGCGGGATAGGGGCGAGAAAGGCTTGATGAAACTTTCCGACGCTGATTTTTGTGGTTGAGTAAAATTAAGTCCTGAAGAATTGTCCAAAGCTTGACCTTGAGGAGCTCTAATGTTGGATTGAGGGGGAAAAACTTGATTATTGAAAGGTAGTTGTTGATCTTTAAACAC
>CAZHTL010000092.1:0-5291 GCA_964535415.1 uncultured Bdellovibrionales bacterium
GCGAAAATTCTCGATGTTGGCTGCGCTCATGGATATTTGATTGCCGAACTACAAAACAATTACGGCTATAAAGTGAGAGGAATTGATTGCTCTCAATACGCTGTCAGAAACTCGGAAAAATCAGTGAGAAAAAAAATAAAGCGAGGAGATATTTTAGAACTGCCTTTTAGGAGAAATGAATTTGAGGCAGTAATTTGCCTTGATGTGATAAATTATCTCAGAGAAAGAGAGGTCTCAAGAGCTATCCGAAACTTAGTTAATGTCTCAAAAAAATATATTTTTTTCGGGGCCATATTCAAACATGCTTGGACCGCTAGCCAAAAAAAGAATCCGGACAAATTTCGCCAAAGCGTTCTTTCTAAAAAAGAGTATATTGGGATATTCAAAAAATATAAGGCGAAATTTGTGAAAAGTTTTGACGGAGAAAATGGTGGAGCAGTTTTGGTTTTTAAAAAACAATCTCAAAAGAGCTTACCGCCAAAAGCGATCAAAAAACTTAATTTTTAGATTATGAATGATTAGATTACAAATGGTTGAAATACTTGGGAGTTAGTTTATACTATAAAAGCTCGGATTCCTTTTAGAAAGCTTATTCTGACTTGAGTAGGCAAAAAATAAATTGGTAACAGTCTTAGAAAATAAATGGCTAACTCAAATTCAAAATTAAATTCCAACGGCGCAAAAAAATTTCTTTTTGTTTCTTGGATTGCTCTGGCGGGTGATTTAGCTTGGAAAATAAAGCAAGAAGGACATCAAGTGAAGTATTATATCGACGATGAGGAAGAAGCTGATATTTATGATGGTCTTTTAGACAAAGTCGATAATTGGCGGAGCCATATTGACTGGGCAGATGTGATTGTTTTTGACGATACTAGGTTTGGTGAAGAAGCAGAAAAGTTGAGAAAAGAAGGAAAACTGGTCATAGGAGGAACGGTTTATACCGACCGAACAGAAGAAGATAGGGAATTTGGTCAAGCTGAAATGAAAAGGTTTGGAATGAATGTTTTGCCAAACTATAATTTCTCAAGGTTTGATGAAGCTATTGAATTTCTTCGCCAAAACCCTGGTCGCTACGTTTTCAAACCTAACGGGAGAGCAGCGAATGAAAAAAATCTGCTTTTTCTTGGAGAGGAAGAAGATGGAAGGGATATGGTTGAAATTCTTGAAGACAACAAAGATTTTCTTTCCGGAAAAATTGAAAGCTTTCAGCTTCAAAAATTTGTATCCGGGGTAGAGATTGCGGTGGGGGCTTTCTTTAATGGAAAAAAATTTATTCATCCTATTAATATTAATTTCGAGCACAAGAGAATGTTTCCCGGTGATCAGGGACCTTTTACTGGCGATATGGGAGCACTGATGTATTGGTCGGCTCCCAATATGATTTATAATAATACTCTTCTAAAAATGGAAAGTGTCCTTGCTGAGCATAACTATGTTGGCTACTATGACATTAATTGTATTGTGAATGGCCGCGGCATTTATCCTTTGGAATTCACAGCTCGCTTTGGTTATCCAACTATTAGCACCCAAATGGAAGGAATTATGGAACCGATGGGAGAATTTTTGCTGAAACTAGCTAAAGGTGAAGATTTTGAAATCAAAACTAAGAAAGGTTTTCAAGTGGGGGTAGTTTTAGCGGTTCCTCCTTATCCTTTTTATAATAAAGAAATTTTTTCTCTTTACAAGGATTCTTCTATTTTGTTCAAAAATGGAACGAGCATGGAGGGGATAAACTGGGGAGATGTGAAAATGGTTAATGGAGTCTTAAAGCTGGCTGGATCTTCAGGGTATGCTCTTATTGTGACTGGTTCGGGAATAACCGTCGAAGATGCTCGGCGCCAAGCCTATAACCGGATAAAAAATATTCGTCTTCATGATATGTTCTATCGGGTAGATATTGGAACGCGCTGGTTTCATGACAGCGACAAATTGCAATCGTGGGGATATATCCAATAATTAAAAAGTAAAAACTAAAAAGTAAAAAGTGAAGATATCACTTTGCAATTTTATTGGAATTAATAATTTGTAATTTGGAATTTGTGTTATGGCCGGTTCCTATACATTACGAAATACGAATAAAGCTAAATACGAAAAATAATTTGTTTTCCTAAGATGCCATCTTAGGAAGTTAGGGAGGAAGGCTAGAAGGGGAAAAATATCCTTTTTATAAGCCAAAATAATGAAGGCAAAATAGCGCTCGTAGGGCTTGATTTTTTATTGAAAATTTGGTAGAATTAGTTGTAAGAATTCCGAATTGAATACGAACGGATTTTCTTGCAAGATTTGCTTAAAATACGCGCTTAACACCGGCTTTATATTTATTCATATTTAGTATTCATAGTTTGTAAAGGTTTTTATGACGGTCCGTTCATATCTTTGGGGGATGCGCTTGAGTACTCTGGCAGCTTTAGCAGCTCTAGGAGCGGTTATATTTTATGTCGATCCTGTTCGAGATGGATTTTTGGGCCAGGCGCTTTTTTATGTCAGCTTATTTTTTTCAGTCACGGGGCTAACTACTCTTTTTTTGTTTTGGCTTCGTCGGCACTGGGAAATTAACGAGGTGGTTTATCAGAACGTGGGGATAAGTTTTCGGGAAGGAGTTTTGTTGGCTTTGGCTGTTTGCGGAATGCTTTTTCTTCAGAGTTTTCGGCTTCTTGTTTGGTGGGATGCCGGAATGATAATTGCGGGAGTTTTGCTGATTGAATTGTGGTTCTTGTCGAAATAACCAGTCTTCTATGCGAATTACGAATATTTTTTTAAATTTGTGTATTTGCTCATATGCTTTTGCTTTGATCCGGAATAAATCTCAAAGAAATTTAAGCAGGTCGAGAAGGCAGGAAACTTATAATTTGTAAAGAAATTTATGTCAAAGAAGAAAATACAAAAGTCAGGATATACCGCTAAATCAATTCAAGTTTTGGAAGGACTGGAGCCGGTTCGTAAGCGGCCAGGAATGTATATTGGAGGAACTTCTTCTGAAGGACTGCACCATCTTATTTGGGAAGTGGTTAATAATTCCATTGATGAAGCTATGGCTGGTTTCTGTAAGAATGTAACAATCGAATTATTGCCGGCTAATGTTGTTCGGGTGATTGATGACGGACGAGGCATTCCGGTTGAAAAACATCCTCAAACAAAAAAATCAACTTTGGAAACAGTAATGACTAAGCTTCATGCTGGTGGAAAATTTGGCGGGGAAGGATACAAAATCTCCGGAGGTCTTCATGGTGTAGGAGTGAGTGTGGTGAACGCGCTTTCTGAGTGGACAAGAGCGGAGGTACAACGCGAGGGGAAAATTTGGTACCAGGAATATAAAAGAGGAAAACCAGCCGGACCGGTAAAGGTCTGCGGAAAATCAAAAACAACCGGGACGACTATTACTTTCTCGCCCGACCCCCAGATATTTCCAGAAATCAATTGGAATTGGAATAAAATTATTGACTACGTTCGTCAGCAAGCTTACCTTACCAAAGGGGTCAATATAAGGGTTTTTGACAAACGGGAAGTAAAAAGCGATAAGGATCTCCACCTTGAAAAAAGAATTGGTTTTTGTTTTGATGGAGGGATTGTTTCGTATATAAAATTCTTGAACCGAGGAAAAGAAGTAAAGAATCTTCATCCTTTTTATGTAGAAAAGACAGTCGATGATGTTTATGTAGAAATATCTCTTCAATACATAGAAGGTTTAAAAGAGCATCTTTATTCTTTTGCTAATAATATTTTCACAACAGAGGGTGGAATGCATGTTACTGGCTTTCGCTCAGCTCTCACACGAGTTTTGAACGACTATGGCAAAAGAAATAATTTAATTAGAGAGAAAAATGGTGGGAGTCTCACCAGCGAGGATGTTTTAGAAGGTCTTACGGCGGTAGTTAGCGTGAAGCTCAAAAATCCTCAATTTGAAGGTCAAACTAAATCAAAACTTGGAAACGGTGAAGTTCGAGGGATTGTTTCTTCGGTGATGACAGAAAGTTTTTCTGAGTATCTTGAGAAAAATCCTGTTGACGCCAAAGCAATTATTGGAAAATGTCTGATTTCGGCTCAGGCTCGATTAGCGGCTCAAGCGGCTAAGCAAGCAGTTATCCGCAAAGGCGCTTTAGAAGGAATGACCCTGCCGGGGAAATTAGCTGATTGTTCTTCGCGCGACGCTGAAAAATGCGAGTTGTATATTGTTGAGGGAGATTCAGCTGGCGGTAGTGCCAAACAAGGTCGAGACCGAAATTTCCAAGCTATTTTGCCGCTTCGGGGAAAAATTCTCAATGTCGAAAAGGCCCGTATTGATAAAATGCTCACTTCGCAAGAGATTAAAAATCTTATCATTGCGATGGGGACGGGGGTAGGAGATCAAATGAATATTGATAAAATCCGCTACCATCGCATTATTATTATGACTGATGCGGACGTGGACGGCTCCCATATTCGCACTTTACTTCTTACTTTCTTCTATCGCAATTTTGAGGAAGTTATCAGACGGGGTTATCTTTATATTGCCCAACCGCCTCTTTATCGGATTGCGAAGGGAAAAGAGATATACTACGCCTATAATGAGGAAGATAAAAACGAGATTATTGAGGATTTTTTAAGCAGGAGCAAGGAAAAGTTAAAGACGGCTTCAAAAGGCTTGAAAAAAGAAGGAGAGGAGGAAGAAAATCTAGAAAAAAAGTTGGGAATTAGCATCCAGCGTTATAAGGGTCTCGGAGAAATGAATCCATCACAGCTTTGGGAAACAACTATGGATCCCCAGAATCGGGTAATGTATCAGGTGAAAATTGAGGATGCCGCCGAAGCCGACAGAATTTTTGAGATTCTGATGGGATCCGAAGTTGAACCTCGCAAGCGTTTTATTCAAGCTGAAGCTAGGAGTGTTTCCAATCTTGATGTGTAAAGTGAGAAGTATTGCTTGCCTTATATCATTCTGCACCGGCGGGGTTGAGCGCAGGGTGGGTTTGATGTGTAGCAGAGATTCAAAATGCAAAAATCAAGAATCAAAATAATAAAGATTTGAATGCCTATATTGATGGGCATAGTTAGCGTAGAAAGTAAGTTAAATAAGGTTGAAATTATTTGATTTCAGGATCTTTGTGGTTGGTTATCAAGGTGGTTGGTTATCAAGCGCTGGCAATTTGACAAGTTTTTTTTAATGCATTATTATTTAATCATAAAAAGGCCTGCCAGGGCTTTTTAAAAAGGCTAAGTTTGGTGCCAGTCAATAAACAAGACTGTGATATAAATCAATGAATTATGAAATTACGAATAAGTGATATTCGTGATTCGTTGATTTGTCTGCCTGC
>CAZHTL010000093.1:0-7070 GCA_964535415.1 uncultured Bdellovibrionales bacterium
CTAAAGATTTGTTTTTGAGAATTTCTAAATTTCCTCTCCCATATATAACAACTGGCGCAGAAGGAATTTCTTTTAATTGGGGTGGATAAAAGAGGCTCTCTTGGGTAATAAGGCTAATACCGCTTTTCTCAAGCTCAGAAAAAAGTTTTTCAGGCAAAATCTCTTCTCTTTTTCCAAAAGATTTTTAGTCGCTGTTTGACCAATGTCAGAAGCTAGCAAACTTTCATAGTCAGCCTTCCAAGCTTGCTCAAGAGTTCCGAAGTAAGTAAGGAGCTTTTTGATTTTTTGGGGCCCAAAACCTCCCAGGCAGGAAAAAGCGTGATAAAATGGTAATTCTTTTTTATTCTCTTCCATATTTCTTGATATTAGAAAGCTATTTGGAAGCTAAAACTATTTAGGAGCTAAGCTTCCATAATGGAAGCTTATCTTCTAATACTAACTTCCAAGGTTGACAAAATTTCCTGGTTTTGCTATAATGACCTACTGCTTAAATTTGGCTATTGAGAGTATTTTCCTTGAAAATAATCAATTTAATTGTCTTGGATGGTTGGTTTTTAAAGAAAATTCTTTTTTTATGGCTGAAAACTGGAAATTAGTCAATAAAATGTGTTTTCTGTCCTGCCTGAAAGCCAGGCGATGTGACCCCTCCTTAAGCATCGCCGGTAAGATTGGATAGTTTGCAGCTGCAAGCGACTCCAGCGCTTTTAGGTGGGATAGAGAACATAACGTACAAATATCAAATATCAAAGATGTGGAGTCCCGCCTTGCGGGACGTTTTTTTATTTTATTTTTTCCAATAATCTTTTCGTGGAGTCTTCTAAAGTTTTCTTAATAACTTTTAGCTCCGTATCCGTGAATTTTCCCAACACGTATTTATCGGTGGGAATTTTTTTGTTTGCTGTCTTGCCGGAAGAGCTTAGGTTCCGATTATCAATTCCGATCCGAAGCCTGACAAAGTTTTTTGTACCAAGCTGATCGATGATATTCTGAACACCTTTGTGTCCCGCAGAAGAGCGATTAGTGGAAAATTTGTATTTGCCTAGCGTTAAGTCAATTTCATCATGGGCGATGATGAGTCCATCCAGTTTTATCTTGTAATATTTCATGGCTGCCAAGACTGCCTGGCCAGAAAGATTCATAAAAGTCTGGGGCTTGAGGAGAATTATTTTTCTCCCGTTTGCTTTACCGATACTGATTTTAGCGTTCAAATTTTTTTTAAGTTTCCAATTGAAAAAGCCAAAATTTTTGCGAAACTTTTTCCAAAAATAGTCGGCGAACATAAACCCTGTATTGTGGCGGTTTTTTTCGTATTTTTTCCCCGGATTGCCAAGTCCGGCAATTAAAATAGTCTCCATAAGGATTCTGAGTTTAAAACTTATTTTTATTTCCTTTTTTTAAAAGCTCAATGTATTCTTTTTCCTCCACTGTCGTTTTGTCATAGCCTTCTTCAAGATCTTCAATGGTATTCTCTTCGTAGTTTAGGTTTTCAACGAGATCAGAGCCAGCAACCAAACAAAGATCGGCTTTTTGACATTGAGCAAGGATTTCTGCTGGCGGATTTTGAGAAACTTTGACTGAAAATTTTTTAGTTAAATCTTCAAGAGAAAAGGGTTTGGTTTGGGAAATATCATAAACAACTGACTCTCTTTCGTTTCTTTGTAGAGGTTTAACATCTACAAAATTTGAATATCCCATCTTTTGCAAGAGGACGCTTATCCTTTTGTTAAAACCCTTCACGCCGCTTGCGTTTACAACCGCTAGGGTTGCTTTTTCGTTGGCAGTCTCTTTTTTCTTGCGTTCGATGATTTCTAGATTAAAAATATTTTTGGCGAGTTCTCGAATCTCGTCATATTTTCCTGTTCGGGGAATAAGAATAAATGTTCGGACGTTTCCTAAAAAAACATGCGAAACAGCTAAAAGACTATCTGGTTTTCCAGCATCAAGAACCTTATTAATAGTAAGATGAGTATCAATTTTTTGAAATAGGTCTTTAAAGGAATTCATTTCATTGAGAGAAATGTCCGTGCGAAGGTGATTGCCTAAAGTATCGAGAATATTATTAATGGCCGGAAGATTAAGAAGAATACTAGCCGAAAAAGCTTTCGAACGAACGGCCTCCAAGATCTGTTGTTGGCGAAATGCTCGGCCGAAATCTCCCTCTTCATCGTGGCGAGTGCGAGCGTACTTGAGAGCTGTTTCACCGTCAAGATTATGAAGACCCTTTTGGATGTCAAAAGTTTCGTAGGAATAATTTGGTCCTGGGTAACGTTCATCATGAATATCTTTAGGAACTTGGATTTTTACTCCTCCCAGCTCGTCAATTACTTTTTTAAATCCATTAAAATCAATAGCGATGTAGTAGTGAATAGGAAGACCAGTTATGTCCACAAGAGTTTTTTTCAAGTCCTCAATTCCTTCTTCTGTTTTTCCATTTTTTTCCTGACCGCGGGCGTAAAGAGCGTTGATTTTGGTGTATAAATTAGTATCTGGAATCGAGACGTATAAGTCTCGGGGAATAGAAAGGAGGGCAGTTTGGTAGGTTTGGGGGTGGATGCTGGCAATAATAATAGAGTCGGTGAGATTTTCGCCGGGATAGTTTTCACCAGCCAGGCCGAGAAGCAAAATATTGATTCTTCCCTCGCTTTCGCCTCGCAGTGGCTTTCGCTGGATAGAAGTTATCTCTTTGAGGCTATCTAGGAAAGAAGCAGGTGTATTTTGGGTGATAACCTTGCGGCTGGTGGAATAGAATTTATAGGCTATAGCTATGGAGACGAAAAAAGCTATTCCCAGAGTAATCATAACTGCAAGAAACCAAACAAGAAAACCTCTTTTTCTTTGGCGAGGGGGATGATTTTGAAAGTTATGAAGGTCGGAAAGCATATACAGTTTAGTATACACTAGACTTGCCAAGAAGCAAAAATTTGGCTGAGTAAAACTCTCTGAGCTTACCTGTCTGCCGGCCGGGCTACAGCTTTACAGATGGGCACTCGTGGTTTTCTGCGCAGGGGGGTAAATACTGAATAAATACCCAAAGAAAGGTTTTGAAATTACTTATTAAGGTGATCATAACCATTCTTGAATCCCCCGATCATTCTTAGTTAATATTAATCGAATTTTTAACTTTAGGTTTGCTAAAACTTGAAAAATTTGTTACTATTAGGAAGTAAAATGTAAATATGGGAATGAGATGAAAATAAAGCAAATGTGTAATTGCACGAGCTTTTTGTTCGCCTCTTTAGTTGTCTAGGTAAAACTTTTGTGTTTGTTTTGTTATTTTTATGACCGAAGAAAAAAACAATTCTCCAGAAGAAAGTTCTAAAATAGGAGGAATAATTTGGGAGCTAGTGAAAATGGTTTTTTGGGTAGTGGTAATTATTGTTCCTTTGCGAGTTTTTTTAATCCAGCCCTTTTTTGTTCAAGGAGCCTCAATGGAGCCGAATTTTGAGGATAAGGAATATCTTATTGTCAACGAGTTTGGTTACAAAACGACGAACATTGGCTTTGTTTTTGGTAAAGAGAAAAGGATTTTTTTTACGGTGAAGCCCTTTAAGGAATTGAAAAGGGGAGATGTAATTGTTTTTCGCTACCCCAAAAATCCATCGGTATATTATATAAAACGGGTTATTGGTCTTCCTGGAGAGAAGATTGAAATTAGGGATAACAAAATCAAGATATACAATACTCAAAACCCGGAAGGCTTTGTTCTTGATGAGAGTGGTTATCTTTCCTCGAATGTTGAAACTGCTGGGGATCAAGTCGTTCAGCTTTCTGAGGCTGAGTATTTTGTGCTTGGCGATAACCGGAACTATAGCTCTGATTCCCGTTCTTGGGGACCGGTGCCGGAGCGTGATGTAGTGGGAAAAGTGCTGCTTCGGGCTTGGCCATTCGGAAAAGCTTCTTTTTTTTAAAATTTTCAATTTACAATTTTCAAACATTAAAGATTGAATTATTGAAAATTTTTTGTAAATCAAAAATTGATAATTGAGAATTCTGAATATGTCTCGAAAAAAGAGCATCACTAAAAAAAATGTTAGGAAGCCCAAAAAAAATCAAGCGATAAAAAAAGAAGAATTCATTCTTCAGCCTCCGCGAGGAATGAGAGATATTTTGCCGGCGGATCAAGTTTATTGGCAGCAAGTTCGGCGGGTAAGCGAAAAAGCAGCCATTGATTTTGGCTACCAACGGATTGATACTCCTTTACTTGAATTCACCAGTATTTTTTCCAGAAGCATTGGTGAAGGAACTGACATTGTGGAAAAAGAGATGTATTCTTTTTTGACTAAGGGTGGCGAGGAAGTTTCTCTGCGGCCAGAATTTACGGCTGGAATTGTTCGAGCCTATATTCAGCATGGTATGCATGTTTCTCCTAAGCCGGTAAAATTATATTACCTAGGTCCTTGCTACCGCTATGACCGTCCACAAGAAGGAAGGTTTCGAGAGTTCTTTCAATTTGGTTGCGAAGCCTTAGGGGAGCAGGATCCGGTAATGGATGCCCAGATGATTCAAATGGGTTGGCGGGTAATTTGCCAGCTGGGAATCAAAAATATCCAAGTGAATTTGAATAGTATTGGCTGTTCTTCTTGTCGCAAAAGCTATCGAAACTTGCTTATCGGTTATTTTCAGTCAAAAAAGCAAAAGCTGTGCCTAGATTGCAAAAGAAGACTGGAAAAGAATCCTCTCCGGATCTTAGATTGCAAAGAAGACAAATGCGTTCAAGTCAGGGCCGGCGCTCCTCAATCAATTGATCATCTTTGCGAAGAGTGTCGAAAGCATTTCAAAGAGCTCCTAGAGTACCTTGAAGAGGTTGAGATTCCGTTTGAATTAGACTCCACCTTGGTAAGAGGACTTGATTATTACACAAAAACAGTTTTTGAATTTATTTCTCTTTCGGCGGGTGAAGAAAGAATGAAAAAAAATGCGCTTGGCGGGGGTGGAAGGTATGATGATTTAGTAAAAATGTTAGGAGGCGAAAGCACTCCGGCTGTTGGTTTTAGTTTGGGACTTGATCGGCTGGTAGCGGAAATGAAAAAGATAGGAGCTCGAATTTACAAAGAACCTAAACCGCGAATATTTTTGGCTCAACTAGGAACTCTTGCTAAGAGAAAAAGCCTCAAAATGTTTGAAGCCTTGGAGCGATCCGGAATTAGAGTAGCAGAAAGTTTTGGAAGAGGTAGTCTGAAATCTCAACTCAAGGTAGCTGATCGCCTTGGCGTTGAAGTAACCCTTATCATTGGTCAGAAAGAAGCTATTGACCGGACGGTTATTATAAAAGATATGTCTAGCGGGAATCAGGAAATTATCGATGCGGGGCGGGTAGTGGAGGAAATAAAAAAGAGACTGAAAAAATAGCCTTTACGAATCTTGTATGAATATATAAACAAGATAGGGTGATTCATAATTCATAATACTTGCGAGGTAAAGCCCCGCACCAATTGTTGGCAAGTTGAGGTGAAGAGATATACAGTTTAATTTAGGGATAGATTTGTATTAATTGGTGCAGGACGAAGCGAATTCGTAATTCGTAAAACTTATGTGTGTTTTTTGCAAGATAATAAAAAAAGAAATCCCAACAGAATTTTTGTATGAAGACGATTTGGTGGTGGCTTTTCGAGATATTCATCCGATAGCTCCAGTGCATGTTTTAGTAATTCCCAAAAAACACATCGAAAGTATAGTCAATATTTCAGAAGAGAACGAAAGGCTGATGGGGCGGATAATTTTGGCGGCTAAGAAAATTGCCGAGGAGTTGAAAATTTCAGAGAAAGGATATAAACTACTCTTTCGGGTTGGCCGTCATGGGGGCCAAGAGATAAAGCATATACATTTGCACTTAATAGGTGGAGCGCAACTTAAGGAAGATATTCGGCCGGTTTAGTATAGCTTTCTCAGCATAATTTTCAATTCACAATTTTCAATCAATGATCAATTTTTGAATTTTCAAACATTGTAAATTGAGCTATTGAAAATTTGAAAATTGTAAATAAATTGTAAATTGATAATTGATAATTGAACATTAGTTAGAGGGGAGGTTTTTATGATTCAGGTAAAAAGAAAAGATCGGGAAACATCCGAAGCGCTTATTCGGCGCTTTTCTCGTCGTGTTCAGCAAAGCGGCATTCTTCTTTCGGCTCGCTCGGGGAGGTTTTTTACTAAGCCGAAAACCAAGCGTCAGCTTCGAGAATCAGCTCAGTATCGGGCTAAGGTGAAAAAGGAAGTGGAAAAGCTAAAAAAAATGGGAAAATTTGATGAGGAAGCGCTAAAGAGAATCAAGAAAAAAATTAGCGAAGAATAATTGGCTGGGGGATGCGAAGTAGATAATATAGAGTAAAGTCAATCAAGTTTTGCAAGCTCGTGTTAAGCATCACAAATTATATGCTCCATCAAACTATTGAGTCCGATCTTAAGGCGGCGCTCAAGTCAGGCGAGAAAGAAAAAGCGGGCGTTTTGCGCTTTTTGATTTCGGCTATCAAAAATTTCCAGATTGAAAAAAAGATGCAAGATAAAAGATATCTTCCCGATGAAGATATTGTTTTAGTTCTTAGGCGGCAAGTGAAGCAGAGGAGAGACTCAATTAGCCAATATGAGAAAGGTGGGCGGAGAGACCTTGCTCAGAAGGAAGAAAGCGAATTGGCAATTTTGGAAAGTTATCTTCCGGAGCCAATGAGCGAAGATGAGTTGAGAAAAATTGTGGAAGCGAAAATGGCAGAACTTGGCATTTCAGACAGGTCTGATTTTGGTCGACTAATGGGAGTTGTTATGAAAGAAGTTCAAGGAAAAGCCGAGGGAAGTATAATAAAGAAAATAGTTGAAGAGAAACTTTCTTTTTAGCGGTAGCCCATGGAAATCGAAGTTGTCTTTAAAACTAAGGTAAAAACAAGGAGAATAAAAAAGTCTTTTATTGAGAAGATTATAGGGGAAACACTGGCTGCTTCTGGCAAGAAAGTAACAACCTTTTTTATTTCAGTTGTTTTTGTGGATAAAAATGAAATTCGTGAGATAAATCGAAAGTATAGAAAAAAGAACAAACCCACGGACGTGCTTTCCTTTGATTATTCTTTGGGGTATAATAA
>CAZHTL010000094.1:0-2582 GCA_964535415.1 uncultured Bdellovibrionales bacterium
GTATAAATCTATAGGAGTAGTTCCTTCAAGTAGTTTTCTGCTAGAATTGGTTAGAGAGGGAGTTATGAGCTTATAAACTTTTCACCATATAAGTCTTTTGCAACCTGTATCCTAGTTTTCGATAATATTCTCTTGCACCGATACCGGAAATGACGAATATTTTCTGGCAGTCAAATTCTTTTTTGGCAATTCGTTCGGCTTTTTTGATTAGTTTTTTTCCAAGGCCTGCGTGCTGAGGAGATTTTTTTTCGCGCGCGCCGATGGAAATTGATTTTCCGTAAGTGTGAACTTCGCGGATGATGGCTGAATTGTAGACGGTTGTAGACGTCGGACGTCTACAAAATGATGCGGGATAACAAATACGAAGTCTAAGCATTGAATAAAGTTTTTTACGGTCCGGCGAGCAGTATTCAAGATAAACTTCTTTTCCATCGGAAGCGTTGTAGTTGATCCTTCGCAAAATTATTTTGTCTTGGTTGGTATAATTACCGCGAACTTCTCGACAACGAATGCATTGGCAATTCACACCTCTGTTTTGGATAATCTGCCGGAGATTGGAAATATTGGGACCGGCAATAATAGAGGTGTCGGGAATGTCACGAATCAAGCGAGAGATTCTTACATAAGGCGGAATGAATTTTTTTATGGCAATAATTAGCTTTTCTGTTTGTTTGTTGGTGAGAGGTTTATATTTTTTCTTTTTCCAAAGATTGTAAAGAGCTGAATTTTGGGTGACCACGCAGGGATAAATTTTCACAAGATCCGGCTGAAAGCGAGGATCGGAAAAGATAGCTTGAAACATCTGGATGTCTTTTTTGAAGCTACTTCCCCGAAGTCCAGACATAAGATGATAGCCAACTTTGAAGCCGGCATTTTTCAAGAGCTTGGTAGCTTGAATAGTTTGCTCGATATTATGTCCCCGGCGATTTTTGTTGAGTACTTCGTTATAGATGCTTTGAGCGCCGATTTCAACACGCGTGGTTCCCAGTTCGCGATAAAATTTGATTTCTTTTTCGTTGAGGGCATCAGGGCGGGTTTCAAGAGTCAAACCGATGATTCGATGTTTGGCTTTTTCGTTTCTTTTTTGCTCGAGCGCTAAACTAGACATTTGTAGACGTCGGACGTCTACAGGATAATCGTTGGCGGCGCGGTAACATTCTTTCACGAACCAAGATTGATATTTTTTAGGCAAGTCAGAAAAAGTGCCGCCCATAACGATGAGTTCGATTTTGCTTGTGTCGTGACCGTTTATTTCCAGAGCTCGCAAGCGTTTTTGAACTTGCTGATAGG
Organism: uncultured Bdellovibrionales bacterium; assembly: GCA_964535415.1. Taxonomy (GTDB): domain Bacteria; phylum Patescibacteriota; class Minisyncoccia; order Moranbacterales; family UBA11712; genus CAZHTL01. Next base: position 1,291 of record CAZHTL010000094.1, read on the forward strand.
GATTAAATTTTACAGAGACAGCTCGCATAACCGCTGGCTCGTTAGAGAGATAACTTTTGGGCATTTTTGCTTCGGTTGGGCAGTAGAGGCATTTTCCCCGACAGGGGTGAGGTTTAGTTAGGACAGCAACAACGGCGACGCCGGAAAGAGTGCGGACTTTTTTAGATCTAAGTATTTTTTCGAAATTTTTCCAAGGCTTGGCCTTTCCCTTTCTTGAGCGGAGCTTTTGAAATTCCTCAAGGCCAAACTTTTTAATATCGGCGTTGCGGGGAGTGGCGGTTTTGAAACGTTTGCTGATTTCCTTCTTGAGTTTTTCAAAATCTTCCGGAGATTTGCATTTCCGGCGAATTGCTTCTTTAATAATGGTAGCGAGGAGTTTTTTACGAATTACGAATCTCATACGAATATACTAATTGTGAATCATTTATAAACTTTTTAAAATATGAAGAGTAAAGCTGCTGAAAAAATATTACAGGAACTTGAATCCGGCTACGATTTGATTGCCGAAAAATTTTCCGAAACTCGCGCTTTTATGTGGCAGGATTTGGAATTTGTTAAGAATATAGTAAAGCCTGAAAGCCGCGTTTTGGATTTTGGTTGCGGAAATGGAAGGCTGGCAAAATTTTTGGGAGGTAATTTTTCAGAATATGTGGGAGTAGATATTTCTCAGAAGTTGATTGAGATTGCTCAAAAAAACAATCGGCAATTTGGTCCTCGAGTTAGATTTTTTAAGATGGATCCTTTAAGTGAAAAATTGCCGCTCAAGGAAAATTATTTTGATGTTATTTTTTCCATTGCGGTTTTTCACCATTTTCCTTCAACCGAATATCGTCTTCAAAGGGCGAAAGAATTATATCGTGCTTTGCGCCCCGGCGGCAAGCTGACTATTTCCGTTTGGAATCTTTGGCAGAGAAGATTTTGGAAATACCATCTGACATCTTTTTGGAATAAATTATTTGGCGATTCAAAGTTGGACTGGAAAGATTTTTATTTGCCTTTTAAAACGGAGGAAAAAAATTTTGAAAGGTATCACCACGCTTTTTCCAAAAAGGAAATTGAAAGTTTATTTTCAAAAGCAGGCTTTGAAAAAATCTCTCTTTGGAAGAGTCAGAAGGGAAATATTATTTATCTTGGCCAAAAAGTTGGAAGTAACTGATTTTTGAAAAAGTCGAAAAAGTCAATGAGAAATTTTTTTAGGGGCATTTCGGGAAACTAAAAAATAGGAGAGTAAAATATTTGATGAGGAGGGAATATATTTTTTACCTTTTATTTTGTATAAAGACTATAAATAC
>CAZHTL010000095.1:0-2872 GCA_964535415.1 uncultured Bdellovibrionales bacterium
ATATTAAACCGCTCATTAAATTCCTTGAAAAGGTTCATTATTTCTTCTCCGGATTTCTGATCAAGATTTCCAGTTGGCTCATCCGCAATGATGAATTTAGGATTCATAAGCAGAGCTCTCGCCATCGCTATTTTCTGTTGCTCCCCCCCAGAAAGATCATAGGGGCGGTTTTCTGCTCGATGCTCCATCTCCACCAGCTGAATCAGTTTAGCCGCTTTTTCTAGAGCTGAAGAAAAATTTTCTCCGCTAATAGCCGCCGGAATGGCAATGTTTTCAATCACAGAAAATGATTTTACCCAAAAAGACTGCTGGGGAATAAAGCCAATATTTTTATTGCGAAAATCAGCCCGCCAGTTTTTCGATTCGCTCCAGATATCTAGCCCATCAATCCAAATTTTTCCTTCGGTAGGATCTTCTAGTCCATATATTGAATGGAGAAGAGTTGATTTTCCGCAACCGGAAGGACCTACTAGCATTACAAACTCTCCTTGATCAACAGAAAAATTGATATCTTTGAGAACCTCCACCACCGTGTCTCCCAGCACAAAGTTCTTAAAAAGTTTTTCCACTCTTATCACCTCTTGACTGCCGGAGCGGTTTTCATAACCTTTTCCTAAAAAATCCTCAATCTGCTCTTTAGAAAGACTGGCTCTTAGAGTTTCTTCTTTATGCTGAGTTTGAGGTCTTGCTTCTGAAAAATTTGGCGACTCAGGAAACCCTTCTTCCTTTTTTCTTTTTAGAAAAGAGAAAAGGGATTTCAGTCGTGATTCTTTCTTTTTCCCCTCGCTTTCATAACGAGTTCCCGTCTCAAGAAACTTCCCGCCTCGATAAGCTGAAATTGACTTATCTCGAGAAGAGCCAGAAGATTTTTGTCTTATTTTTTCCCAAAAATCGGAAAGGCTTTCCTTTTTTTTCTCTTTTTCTTTTGTATTAAAGTTCATTCTCAAATTTTACCTCTTAAACAAACTTCCCAGCCAGCCAAATTGGCTGGAAAAAGTATTAGTTATAATTTCGGCCGCGTTTTCTTTTTTGTCCTCCACCACCACGGTAGTCGGTTTAGAGAGAGTCTGGTTGCGAGCTTGGTCATAAGCTTCCACTTGGTAGGAATAAACCTGCCCGGCTTCCACAGGAATGGTAATAAGGTGATAGGTGTTCTCCGCATCCTCAGGGGTGTTTTGGTCAAAGCCGGACACAGAAACCCCTTTGGTGAAACTTATTTTCACTCGTGTTAACTCATTGGTTTCTATTTTAATATACAACATTGCTTGAGCGTCTTTTCCCCGACCATTCACTTTCCCTACCGCCCGATTAGTAATTATTTCCGGTGGGCGGCTGTCCGAGCGAGTGGTAATCTTGAGAACTTGCGGCACTGCCTCCACTCCGCTTCCGCTGATTCCTGTCAGTATCATCTCATATTCTTTGGCTGGATCCAAACCTTCAATGGTAGCTTTGTGCTCAGCTATGCTGTCATTAGTAAGATAATTGTGATAAGAGCTTTCATCTACTGACTTGAATTTGATCAAAGTGGTGGTCGGCTCATCAGTTTTGTAAAACACTTCAACAGTGGGAATATCCACATTTTCTTTGTTTTGAACTTGTCCTTCGAAAACCACCGGCTGACGAAGAGTGGTGAAAGTATATTCGTCGGATGAAAAGCTGTTCCCATCCCCATCCACACAATCAGCCATCACATTATAGGTAGTCGAGCTTTCCAAATTTTCTATCTTTGTCACGTGGCTGGTTGAAGAAGCCGTTTCTTCCACCGAAGCCGTATAGGCTCCTTTTCCATATTTAAGAGTGCAAGTGCCGCCCGTGTTAGTTTTGTAGGAAACCACCGCACTAGTAAGACCAATATCTGAGACTGTAAACTCAGAAATAGTCGGCGGCGGAAGAGTAGTGAAATTTTTTATCTCCGAGGTACCAATATTTCCATCCACGTCAATAAATTTGACCCGATAATAATATTTGGTGTCGGCGTTCAGCCCTTTGACAATCACTTCGTGATCAGTTACCGAGTCCACTTGTCCAGTGGTTTCGCCCAACTTAATTGTCTTTCCATATTCCACAAAGGAACTGCAAACCCGATTAGTCGCCCATCGAAAAGTAGCTTGAAAAGATTGGATGGAAACTGACGGTTGTTGAACAATTGTCGGCGGCTTGGTATACCGACCGGTTGGAGTAAGACTCACCGTCGAAGAAGCCGCCGAATAATTGCTGGTTTTGTCTTTTGATTTTACATAATAATAATAAAGTTGACTTTTAAGTCCTGTATCTACAAAAGCTGATCCGGTAGTCATCGCCACTTCGGAAAAATTCACATTGTCTTCGGAACGGAAAATAACGTATCCGGCAAAATTAGATTCGTCAATTCCAGCCGGGATACTCCATTTGATAGCCACGCTATACTCCTGAGCTTCCCGATCGGAAGTATCAAAGGCTTGAACATTAGTCGGAATAGGAGGAGCTGATGTGTCAGCATAAAATTCAATGGAAGAATAAAGGTCATAGTTAATATTTCCCGCTTCATCTTTAGCCACAACATAGAAAGTATTTGTTCCCTTTTGGGTAGCAAAGGGAGCCGGCCCAATTGCCATATTAGATGTCTCCGTGACATTGAATTGAGTCGGCTTAGCATTAATGGAATAATAATATTTTAGCTTGGAAGGATCACCCACATAAGAAAGGGGTTTCTCCCAAGAAAACGAAAAGGAATTGGAAGAAGAATAGGCAGGATCCACTTCCAAATTCTGCGGCGGCGAAGGTGCACTCGCGGAATAATAAAAATCCTGCGAAAGCGCTGTTGAAATATTTCCAGCGTTGTCAACCACGCGGATATAAAATGTGTTTTTTCCCGATTGATAAGCGCCGGCGG
>CAZHTL010000096.1:0-3051 GCA_964535415.1 uncultured Bdellovibrionales bacterium
TTAGTGGTTTACTAAATACCACTTAGATAAAGAAAAAGAATGATTAAAGCAATAAAAAACGGGAAGCCGGCTTAGATTAAGCCGGTTTTTTAGAGAAATTAGTCGAAATGTTTATAAACTGGTAAAATAAAATCAAATGAATGATAAAACTCTAAAATTCCCTAAAGAGTTTTTCTGGGGAGTGGCGATATCAGCCTATCAGGTTGAAGGCGGGAATCGAAACGACTGGTCGGAATGGGAGAAGGAAAATTCCGATCGACTAGCAAGAGAGGCAAAGACAAAATGGGTGCCTTGGCAGCAGGAAAAATTTCCGGAAATGTTTGATCCGCAAAACTATATCTCGGGCCGGGCTTGCGATCACTACAACCGCTATGAAGAAGATTTGGATATTGCCAAATCTCTTGGTATCAACGCTTTTCGTCTTTCCACTGAATGGTCCCGCATTGAGCCGGAGGAAGGAAAATTCGATGAGCAGGAAATCAAACATTACCGAAAAGTCCTCAAAGCCATCCGTGGACGAGGAATGGAACCGTTTGTAACGCTGTGGCATTGGACAAATCCGGTATGGCTGGCAAAGAGAGGCGGGCCGGAAAATAAAAAATTTCCTTTTTATTTCTCTCGCTATGCCAAGTATGTAGTTCAAAATCTCGGAAAAGGCGTAAAATTTTGGCTGACTCTAAACGAGCCGACCTCAGTTATTATTAATTCCTACATAAAAGGTATTTGGCCGCCTCAAAAGAGAAATTTACTTTCGGCTTTGAAGGTTTACAAGATTTTAGCTCGAGCTCACAATCAAATTTATCAAGAAATTAAAAATTTGGAAGAGGATTTTCAGATCGGCTTAGCAAACATTTTGCAATTCGTTGAGCCATATAATGAAGGAAACTTTCTTGATAAATTAGCTGCCACGGTTTCGGATTATTATGTTAATAAAAAGTTCTACTCTCTTACGCGAGGAAACCATGATTTTTTAGCGGTTCAATATTATTTTCACAATAAAATTAAGTTTCCTTGGAAAGCAAAAAATGAGAATCAGGAAGTTAGCGATTTAGGCTGGGAGATTTATCCGGAAGGAATTTATCATATTTTAAAAGACCTTAAAAAGTATAACCTGCCAATATATATCACTGAAAACGGTCTGGCCGACGCCGAAGATAAAAAACGCGTGAAGTTCATTAAAGACCATTTGTATTGGGTGCAGAGAGCTATTGCAGAGGGTGCGGATGTGCGCGGCTATTTTCACTGGTCGCTTCTCGATAATTTCGAATGGGATAAAGGTTTTTGGCCGCGCTTTGGGCTAGTGGAAGTGGATTATAAAACCCTGGAGCGCAAAATCCGCCCGAGCGCGTGGAAATACGCTAAGATATGCAAAAACAACGAGCTAGTTCCTGGATAAATGGTATTCAACTCCAGAGCAAGCTCTGGACTCTAAAATTGAATTACTTGAGCCGAGCAAGGTGCGGGGTATAAAATATGTGGATATATATTGCAATAATTGGATATGCTTTGCTTGCCGTTGAAGCGGTGATGAGTAAATACATTCTAGCCGCGCGGATGAAAAGCTGGCCACTTTATGCTTTTTATGTGGGAATTTTTTCTGCTTTCAGTCTTTTTTTAGCTCCTTTTGGCCTCAAGTGGCAAGGCGTTCTTCCTTTTCTTATTTCCTTTCTTGCAGGAATTATTTTTTTTCTGTCTTTGTCTTTTCTTTTTTATTCTTTAGTTCGCTCTTCGACTTCTCGCGTCTATATTCTTTTTGGTGCCGTGTCCACCATTGCTACGGCGGTTTTAGCTAGGTTGATGATTGGGGAAATCATTTCAGAAAAAGAAGCGGCGGGAATAATTTTTCTTTTGCTGGGAGGAGCGGTTATTTCCTACAAATTCTATGCCTCGAGGTTTTTTTCCCACTGGCGAGGAGCTACTCTGGCTGGGATTTTAGCCGCTTTTTCACTGATTCTTCTTAAGCTGGGATATAATAATGGAACTTTTGTGAATGGATATATTATAAGCCGGATAGGGATAATGTTTGCGGCTCTTGCGGCGCTTCTTATTCCGGATTTTCGAAAAGCGGTTTTTGAAAATATTAAAAAAAGAAAACGAAAAGAAAATATAGAAAACCTAGCTGGCACCATTGTTGCCAAGGCCACTGCCGGTCTGGGGACATTGCTTATAAACTATAGTATTTCTTTAGGAAGTGTGGCGATTGTGAGTTCGCTGGTGTCGATTCAATACCTGCTTACTTTCGTTTTTGCTCTTTTTCTTTCCCTTTTTCTCGAAAGTATTTTTGTGGAAAAGTTTTCATTGCTTAATATTTTAGCTAAAATGACAGGGATATTTCTTGTGACGATAGGGACGCTTCTGGTTATTTTTAAGTAAATCTTGAAGTCAATCCGAGATTTCGCCTCAGGCTAGCTATGATAGAAATCTCAAATTCCAAGTACAAATTCCAAATAATATCAGAATCCCAATGAGCAAAATTCAAAACTTGTTTTAGAAATTGGAATTTGCTCCCTAAGCGGAATACCACGAGCGCTTGCCTGCCGACGATAGATATGGGTATAAACTTAGGGAGCTTCATTTGCTGAAAAATAACTTATGAAACTCAGGAGAAAAATATTTTTGCTTGTTATTGTAGCGTTAATCGCTAGTCTCATTTATTTGGTAAGGAAGCCGGTTGGGATTGTGAATAGTCCCGAAGATATAAAGTGGGGAGTGGCTTTTTCAAAGGTGTTTGCGGCTGAGATGGGGCTTGATTGGCGGGAAAATTATCTGGCGATTCTTGATGACTTGGGGGTAAAAAGAATCCGCCTTCCAATTTATTGGCAGGATGTGGAAAGCGAAAAAGGGAAATTTGATTTTTCAGATTATGACTGGATGATTAAAGAAGCGCAAAAAAGAGGCGTGCAACTCATCCTTGTTGTAGGGAGAAAACTTCCCCGCTGGCCGGAGTGTCATGCTCCTTTTTGGGCAGATGAGCTTTCTGAGAACGAAAGGCAAGAAAAAATTCTCTCGGCGTTGGAAAAGGAAGTCAAGCGCTATAAAGATATTCCCAAT
>CAZHTL010000097.1:0-3224 GCA_964535415.1 uncultured Bdellovibrionales bacterium
TTCCAGTCCTCGCATAGTCAAGTTAATTCTTCCCAGATTATCTATTTCTTTCACTTTAACTTTTATTATTTGACCGACTTTTAGCACATCTTCAATTTGCTTTATTCTTTTTTCCGATATTTCTGAGATATGAACTAAACCTTCTTGTCCTGGCAAGATTTCCACGAAGGCGCCAAAGTTCATAATGCGGGTAACTCGCCCTTGGAAAATTTCACCGGGAGCAACTTCATGAGTGATATTTTTTACCCATTCAAGGGCTTTGGCGCCAGCCTCAGGATTTTCGGCAGTGATAAAAACTAAGCCACTATCCTCGATATCGATTTCCACTCCAGTTTCATCAATAATTTGGTTAATGACTTTCCCGCCGGGTCCGATGACATCCCGGATTTTTTCCGGATTTATTTGTAAGGTAAGAATGCGAGGAGCAAAAGGAGAAAGCTCGGTTCTGGGCTTGTCTAGGATTTTGTTCATTATGTTAATAATCTTAATTCGACTTTTCCTTGATTGTTCGAAGGCGTCCCGAATCATATCAAAAGTGAGCCCGTCTGTTTTTACATCCAGTTGAATAGCAGTAATTCCCTTAACCGATCCAGCAATTTTAAAGTCCATTCCTCCAAAGTGATCTTCAGGCCCTTGAATGTCAGTAAGAAGTTTGTATTCACCATTTTTTCCGACAACAATTCCCACTGAAATGCCGCCGACTACAGCTGTTGTTGGAACGCCGGCATCAAGAAGGGCAAGATTTGATCCGCAAACGCTTGCCATAGAAGAGGATCCATTTGAAGAAAGAATCTCGCTTACTAGCCGAATAGTATAGGGAAAAGATTCTTTAGGTGGGATGACTGGTAGAAGGGCTTTTTCGGCCAAAGCTCCGTGTCCGATTTCGCGCCGGCCAGGCCCACGCATTGGTCGAACTTCGCCAACTGAAAAAGGGGGAAAGTTATAATGATGCATAAAACGTTTTTTTTCATCGAGCTCCATAGTATCAATAATTTGTTCCATACCCGGCGCGCCTAGAGTAACGGTTGTGAGAGCTTGAGTTTCGCCTCGAGTAAAAAGAGCACTCCCATGAGTACGAGGCAAAATTCCAACTTGGCAGGAAACAGGACGTATTTCGTCAAGCTTTCGGCCATCGGGCCGCTCGTTCCTTTCTAAAATTGCTTCATTGAAAAGCCTTTGCATTTCCGCGTCAATGACAACAAAAGCTAGTTCACTTTTTTGTTCCCAATCATCAGGGTATTTTTCTTTTACATAATTCTTTATATTAGAGAAAAGCTCGCTTTGAAGTTTTTTTTGGATAAGATAATCCCTTTGAAAAAGGACTAGTTGAAGACGGTCAGAAAACTTTTCTAAAATCTCCTGGGAAAAATCTTCCGGAGGCAAAAATAAATCCACTTTGGTTTTTGGTTTGCCTATTTCTGCTTGGATAGTTTTGATAAAGTTTACGATTTGATCAATAACTTTTTGTCCTTGAATCAAAGCTTCAAGAATTTTAGTCTCTTCTGTCTCCTTGGCCGTTGATTCAATCATGTTTATTTTTCCTTCTATTCCACAAGCGAAAATATCATAAAAACTCTTTTCTCTTTCTCCATTGGTTGGATTAATTATCGGCTGATTATTTGCTTCTCCGATTCGGACGGCTCCAATGGGTCCATCCCAAGGAATGTCAGAAATAGCTAAGGCAGTTGAGGCAGCAAGAGTGCCGACAAGGGCAGGGTCATTTTTTTGATCAATAGAAAGAACGGTAACGATTATTTGAACTTCATTTCGCATTTGCTGATTAAAAAGCGGCCGTAAAGCTCGGTCAATGAGGCGACTGTTTAAGATAGCTTCATCAGTTGGACGACCTTCTCGTTTAATAAAACGACTGCCTTTTATTTTTCCTGAGGCATAGAATTTTTCTTCGTAATCCACCATAAGGGGGAAATAGTTTATCCCTTCCCGTATCTCAGGGCTCATTACCGCAGTAGCCAGTACCACCGTGTCTCCGTAACGAGCAGTAACAGAAGCATTGGCTTGATTGGCAAAAAGACCGGATTCAAAAATAAGTTTTCGTCCGGCAATTTTTGTTTCAAATTTTCTTGTTTTTTCCATTGCTAAGGTTTTTCCAAGCAAGCGTTAGCACACGAATAACACACAGGCGGTACCAAATAATTTTGGTACGATTTGTGTGTAATTAGAGATGCTAACGCCCAAGGAACAAATAATTGGTTGCTCAATGTTTAAATCAAAAATTTTCTTTTATTATCACTTAGATTCTGAAAATCATCGGCCGCTTCGATCAGTTTTGCTGAAGCTGATTCTTGAAAGGCAATTACTTCAAGACGGCAACCCGTAGTGTTTTGAAGATATTGAACAAGCGGAAGATAATCTCCATCGCCAGTTACTAAAACTATTACATCTAGATGTCTAGCCAGTTTAATGGCATCAACAGTAATACCTACATCCCAATCCCCCTTTTTGGCACCTCCTGGAAAAATCTGGAGGTCTTTAGTGCGAACTTCATAACCTGATTTTTGAAGAGCTTCAAAAAAATTTCTCTCTAGGCCTTCGATTGTCTTGATGCCATAAGCAATGGCTCGAACAAGTTTTCTTCCCGCCGCGGCGGCTTTGAGTACTTCTTTAAAATTGACCTTTTTTTTGTAAAGAACCTTAGCAGAATAGTACATATTCTGAATGTCTACCAAAACCCCTACCCTTTGCTCGGCAAATTTTCCGGTATTGGTATTCATTCCTTTAGTCCTAAGCTTGTCACCACTTTCTTAAATCTTTTAGGGTCCCTTTTTTTCAGGTAATTCAAAAGTTTTTTGCGCTTGGAGACCATCTTAAGAAGTCCTCGGCGGGAGTGGTAGTCTTTTTTGTTCTTTTTGAGGTGGTTGGTTAGGTTTTTGATCTTTTCCGTAAAAAGAGAAATTTGGACTTCTGGAGAACCGGTATCTTTTTCATGAATTTTCGCGGTTGCGATAATTTTGGTCTTTTTCTGTTTAGTCAAAGCCATATAATTACTGATAAATTACTGTTTATATTGAATTTTTATGAGATTCTCGGCTATTTTCATAATACCACATAAAATTCAAAATGCAAAGTCGAAGATTTAAATTTAAAATAATAACGCAAAGCCTAGGATTTTTCCAAGGAACAAGTTTCATTTAGGGTTTGGAATTTAGCTGGCTTTTTCATTTGATTTTTAAATTTTGAATTAAGTGGTATTTAGTAAACCACTA
>CAZHTL010000098.1:0-13116 GCA_964535415.1 uncultured Bdellovibrionales bacterium
AAAAAATTTAATTTAATTTTTGGCTTATAAATAGCTTTTTAATGCCTGTACCAAAAATACGTTGGTTTAAATTAAATAAGCTAAGGAATAAGTTAGTGACAGTCTCTCAAGACAAGTATGGCTAAATTTATATTAGGGAGAAAATTAGGAATGACTACGATATATGACAAAGAAAGAGGAGCACTGAACGTGACTCTGGTTGAATGTGAGCCAAATATTGTAACTCAAATTAGAGAAGCTGATAAAAATGGTTATAAAGCTATCCAGGTAGGAGTTGCGAAGGCTAAGGTACAAAACCCCAAAAACCCAAAAGACTTTTTAAAGATCAAGGAATTTAGAGGGGAAATCGAAGGCTTTAAAGTTGGCGATACCTTGAGTATAGATCAATTTAAAGTTGGGGATAGAGTGAAGGTTTCCGGAATTACAAAAGGGAAAGGGTTTCAGGGGGTGATGAAAAGGCATGGTTTTAAGGGTTCTCCTCATTCCCACGGACACAAGCATGATTGGCGAGCACCTGGCTCAATTGGCTCCAGCTTTCCGGAACACGTTATAAAAGGAAAAAGAATGGCTGGTCGGATGGGCGGAAAAAGGGCCTCCGTAAAAAATTTGGAAATAGTTGAAATTGACAAGGAAAACCACATTCTCTTTCTGCGCGGTGCAGTACCAGGAGTAAAGGGAAGAATTGTAGAAATAGTTGGATGATTATCAATTTTCAACTCACAATTTTCATTCAGTAAATGATCAATTCCTAAATTTTTCAATGTTTTAAGGCTGCTCATTGGCGAATTAAGAATTGGTCGAAAGCCCGCCTGAACGAAATTTATTTCGGCTAGGTTGAAAATTGAAAATCGATTGTGAATTTGCCTAAGGGAGATTTATCCCAGGCGGATTGGAAATTGATAATCGAAAGTTGAAATATGAAGTACCCAGTTTATAATTTGAAAGGAGATAAAATCAAGGATATTGAACTATCCGAAAGCGTTTTTGGTCTGGAGCTAAACGATGCCCTTCTTCATCAGGTTTATGTTTCTCAATATGCCAATCGCCGTCGAGTTCTGGCTCATACCAAGGATCGAGCAGAAAGATCTGGATCAGGAAGAAAGCCATGGCGACAGAAAGGAACAGGACGAGCCCGAGTTGGATCAATAAGAAGTCCAATTTGGAGAAAGGGAGGGGTTGTTTTTGGGCCAACTAAGGATCGCAATTTCAAAAAAAAGATAACGAAAAAGATGAATCAGAAAGCTTTAGCAGTGGCTCTTTCAGGGAAATTGGCTGAAAAAGAGATGGTTGTGGTGGATAGTCTAAAAATAGAAGAAATAAAGACAAAGTTGATGGCCAAGGCTCTTCAATCCTTGAATTTGAAAGGAAGTGTGTTGGTTGCTTTTTCAAAAGATGAAAAAATTTATCAAAGAGCTAGCCGGAATATTCCCGAAATTGACAATATTGACGTTGAAAACTTGAACGTGTTTGATGTTTTGAACCATAAGTATTTGGTTTTAAGTGAAGAAGGAGTCAAAATGATTGAAAAGAAATATAAGAAAGAAGTATAAGAAATAAGAACTAGATTATGTCGATCTTCAAGAGAATATTTAGCAAAAAAGAGGAAGAAGGAAAATTGAAAAAGAAGACAGAGAAGGAAAAACCAACTCGCCTTTTAGATAGGAAAAAAATAACGGAGGAGAAAAAAAAGAAGCTAAAATCAACTGAGGGGGTTCCTAAGGAAACAAGTCAGTCCTCTGTTTTAGGGAAAAAGATTAAAAAGATTTCCAGGAAAGAAAAAAATATTGCTTATTGGGTTTTAACTGAGCCAGTAATTACAGAAAAATCAACAAGTCTTGGGCAGTTTAATAAATACGTTTTTAAAATCCATCCAAAGGCTAGCAAACATCAAATAAAAGAAGCTATTCAGGATTATTATGGAGTTCAGGTGATGAAAGTAAATACAGTTAAAATTCATCCTAAGAAAAGAATTCAGGGGAGAACTATCGGGTACAAGAAGGGATACAAAAAAGCAATTGTAACTCTAGCTCCTGGAGATACTATAGAAATAGATGAGAAAGCTTGAGAATCAGAATTTTTCTCCTAGACAGAATATTACGAGTGCTCGCCTGCAACGCTTTTTGTAGCAAGACAGGCCGGCTTGCCGGCAGGCAAGTAAGCTGGCAAAGCTTTATTCTAAGAATAAAAATAAATGGTTTTAACTCTATCCATTTGCAAACTAATTTTTCTCAGAACCTGATTATTTTATGAAAATTAAAGTTTATCGAAAAACCACTCCCGCTCGAAGACAAATGTCGGTAGTTAAACTGGAAAAAGATCCTGGAAAACCAGAGAAAAAATTGACTTATTTCATAAAAAGAAATAAGGGAAGATCAGGAGGAAAAATTTCGGTGCGTCACAAGGGAGGGGGTCACAAGCGAAAATATAGGGAAATTGATTTTAAGATGGATAAATTTGATATTCCGGCTGTTGTTTCTCGGCTTGAAAGAGATCCTAATCGAAGTGCCAATATTGCTCTTTTGACTTATGCAGATGGGGAAAAGAGATATTCTATTGCTGTTTCGGGAATGAAAGAAGGGCAGACAGTTTTGACAGCCGAGAAAGCTCCTATTAAAGAAGGAAACAGGGCAAAACTCAAAAATATTCCGGTTGGAACTCAAGTTTGTCTAGTAGAACTTTTTCCTCAAAAAGGAGCTCAGATTGGAAGAAGCGCCGGCTCTTTCCTAACTCTTATGTCAGTAGAAGGAGATAAAGCTCAACTCAAAATGCCTTCAGGTGAATTGCGCTTGGTCAGCGGAGATTGCTTTGCTACTATTGGCCAGGTTAGCAATCCCTTGCACAACACGGTAATGATAGGAAAAGCTGGTCGTTCGAGGTGGTTGGGAATCAGACCAACGGTCCGAGGGTCAGCTATGAACCCAGTTGATCATCCGCACGGTGGAGGAGAAGGAAGACAAGGAATTGGCTTGAAACATCCGAAAACACCATGGGGAAAACCGGCACTGGGAAAAAAGACCAGAAAAAAGTTCAAGTATAGCGATAAATTTATACTAAAGAGAAGAAAATAATGTCACGTTCGCTCAAAAAAGGTCCCTATGTGGACGAAAAATTGATGAAGAAGGTTAAAGCTAAAAAACCGGGAGATAGGTCGATTATAAAAACTTGGTCGAGAAGTTCAACGATTGTCCCGGAAATGGTGGGTTTTACCTTTGGGGTTTATAATGGAAAGGATTTTATACCGGTTTTTGTAACTGAGGAAATGATTGGTCATAAACTGGGCGAATTCTCTCCTACGAGAAAATTTGTGCGACACGGCGGTCGAATTCAAAAGGAAATTGAAATGGCAGAAGCGGCTAAGATGGCCGAAGCGGCCAAAGCAGCACAGACGGACGAAAAGAAGTAGTTTGCACGAATTGCGAATCAATTATGAGTATATGTGAGTATATGAATGAATGATATTTTCCGACAATAGCGTTAAAGAAAAAATATTCGTACATTCTTACGAAATTCGTAATTCGCAAAGAATATCATGGAAGTAAAAGCTCAACTCAACAATTTGAGACGTTCACCTCGCAAAGTTCGTTTGGTAGCTAAATTGCTTCGAGGACTTGATGTGAAGGAGGCCGAAAATCAGTTGAGGTTTTTAGCTAAAGGTTCGGTGCCAAGCTTTGAAAAGTTGCTCAAAAGCGCTGTTTCCAACGCTGAAAATAATTTTGGGCTGAGCAAGGATAATTTGTATATCAAGGATATTGTTGTGAATGAGGGACCAAAACTCAAGAGATGGCTTCCTCGAGCTTATGGCCGGGCCTCTCTTATTCTGAAAAGGTCTAGTTGCATTGAAATGATTCTGGCGGAAAAAGTTGAAGGAAAGGATAGAAAAAAGTTGGAAAGAAAAAGTGAGATAAGGGATGTAAAGGTTGATGAAATTGGAAAAAAGGTGGTCAAGGGTAAGGATAGAGAAAAAATAAGGGAAGAAAAGAAGGGAATGATTAAGGAAAAAGAAGAAAAAGAATTTGTGGATGAAAAGAAAAGAATTGATGAAACGAAAGGATTTTTCAAGAGAATATTCAGGAGAAAAAGTATGTAAATATCTCTATAAATTACGAATCAATTAAGAAAAAAGAAACGCAAATAATCCTTCGGAAGTCCACATATTTTAAAAGGAAATAACAAGTATTTATTGATTCGTATATTTATGTGAAAGTGAAATTAGTAGTTTATAAAAGAAATTATGGGACAGAAAGTAAATCCAAAAGGACTTCGTCTTGGTATCATAACTAACTGGAAGTCCCGCTGGTTTGGCAAAAAAGAATATTCCCGACAGCTTCGCGAAGATATTGAAATTCGCCATTTTATTGAGGAAAAACTTCGTGGGGCGGCAGTGGGTTCAGTCGAAATTGAGAGGTCAAGCGGTGTTATCAGAATCATTATCAAGACTGCTAGGCCGGGTGTTATTATTGGCCGGGGAGGAAGTGGAGTTGAGGACTTGAAGAGAATTATTAAAGAGAAATTTTTTAAAACCAAAAAAGTTGAACTAAAGGTTGAAATAGAGGAAATAAAAAACATCGAAGAAAGCGCCAAGGTGATTGCCCAAAATGTGGCTGAACAGCTGGAAAAAAGACTCCCCTTTCGTCGAGTCTTGAAGAGTGCCATTGATCAGGCAATGGATGGTCGAAAAATAAAAGGAATTAAGATAGAAGTAGCAGGTAGATTAGGAGGAGCAGAAATTGCCCGGCGCGAGTGGCTTTCGAAGGGGAATTTGCCTCTCCATACTCTTCGAGCTGATATTGATTATGCAAAAGCTATTGCCAAGACTACTTATGGAGTTATTGGAGTAAAAGTTTGGGTGTATCGGGGAGAAAAATTTGAGTAAATCTTCTGGAACTGCAAGATTTGCGTGAAAATACGAAATCGCGCGAATTGAGTAGTTTTGTGGACGTTAACTGAACAATATTAATAATTCTTGATTCTTGGATTTTCGTAATCAATTCATAGTTTGTAGAGAATATCATGTTGATGCCTAGAAAAGTAAAATATCGCAAGCAACAACGAGGGGGAAAGTTGCGTCAAAGAGCCAAGAAGGGGTCGGAGCTAAGTTTTGGAAATTTTGGCTTGAAATCTCTTGAAGCAGGCTTAGTTTCGGCTCGGCAGATTGAAGCTTCGAGACGAGCGATGACCCGCTATATTCATCGGGGAGGAAAAATTTGGATAAGGGTGTTTCCTTCCAAACCAATGACAAAAAAAGGAGATGAAACGCCGATGGGAAAAGGGAAAGGGTCGGTTGATCATTTTGTGGCGGTTGTGGAGCCTGGAAGAATTATCTTTGAAATAGATGGTGTTCCAGCAGAGACAGCAAGGCAAGCGCTGAAATTAGCTTCGGCAAAACTGAGCGTGAAGACAAAAATAGAAGAAAAAAGATAAATCCAAATTGACAAGAGCCGAGCAAAGAATTATTTTGATATGTTTAATATTTAACTCCCTAAAGAATTGAAAACCAAGGATATTCGTGAAAAAAATCGGAAAGAACTGGAAAGAGATCTTAGCGAGCTTAGGAATAAGCTGGCTAAGATAAGGTTTGATATTTCCACAAAGCAAGTGAAAAATCACCGCGAGATAAGGAAGGTGAAGAAAAATATTGCGATGATTTTGACTCATCTTCGCCAAACTTCAGAACAACAGAGCATGATTTCACAAAATATCAATCAAGGTGAAAAATAATTAATTCGGTTTACTATGAATAAGTTAAGTGCTAGTAAGAAAAAAAAATATCTGGAAGGCGTGGTTATCAGTGACAAGATGGACAAAACCGTTGTGGTAGCGGTGAATATCCTGAAAGCTCACCCGAAATATTTGAAAAGGTATTTGGTAACCAAGAAATATAAAGCTCATGATCCAGAGAATCGATTTAAAGTAGGAGATAAAGTAAAGATAGTCGAGACAAGTCCGAGAAGCCGCGAAAAAAGATGGGAAGTACTATATTAAATTCAAAATTCAAAAGTCAAGGTGCAAAATTATTAGGCTTGCTATACTTGCGGACTTGATTGTAAATATTTTGGACTTTATGGCAACACTTCCCAATTTTGGATTTTGCATTTTGAATTTTGAGCTAATTGTATGATACAAGCTGAAACAAAATTGAAGGTTGCTGATAATACTGGAGCTAAGATTATTGAATGTTTCAAAGTACCTGGAGGAACAAGGAGAAGATATGCCAGAATTGGCGATGTTATTATTGCTTCAGTGAAACTAGCTGAACCACGCGGAATGATAAAGAAAAAGGCGATTGTGAAAGCAGTGATCGTAAGGCAAAAGAAACCTTTTCGCCGGAAAGACGGATCGTACATAAGTTTTTCTGATAATGCGGCTGTTATTGTGGAAGGAACAGAACCCAAGGGAACTAGAATTTTTGGTCCTATTGCTAGAGAAATTCGGGAAAGAGGTTATACGAAAATTGCTTCTCTAGCGCCGGAAGTTTGGTAAATCTATACAAATTACGAATCAATTACGAATATACGGATGAATTATAATAACGCGGTTGATGTTTGATTCGTATATTTGTAAAGGATTTGTAATTCGTAAAGAAAATCATGAAGATAAGAAAAGGCGATAATGTAAAAGTGCTTTCTGGAAAAGACCGAGGAAAAACGGGAAAAGTTTTGCGTGTTTTCAGTAAAAAAGGAAAAGCTTTGGTCGAAGGGATAAATTTAGTAAAGAGGCATACTCGTCCTCGTCGTCAAGGAGAAAAGGGTCAGCGTATTACTATACCGGCGGCGATTGATTTATCAAATTTAGCTCTGATTTGCCCGAAATGTTCAAAATCAACTCGAGTGGGTTTCAAGATTAGAAATGGGAATAAATTCCGCATATGCAAGAAGTGCAAGAGCGAAGTGTAAATCTTTACGTTACGAATTAAGAATTTCATAAGAACATACGAACTACGAATTTATGGAAATAACACTCAAGGGAAAATATAATAAGGAAGTGTTTAAGAAATTCCAAGAGAAATTTGGAGTGAAGAATGTTATGAAGGTTCCCCGAATTACCAAAATTGTTCTCAATGCTGGTGTTGGGAAATATCTAAAAGAGAAAGATTCTCTCGAGGAAATTGTTTCTGCTATCAAAGACATTTCCGGTCAAAAGCCGGTTATGACAAAGGCAAGGAAGTCTATTTCAGGATTTAAGATTCGAAAAGGGCAGGAGGTGGGGGTAGTGGTGACGCTTCGGGGAAGGCGAATGTGGGATTTTTTAGAAAAACTTATGAGGGTAGCCCTTCCGCGGATTCGTGATTTTCGAGGGATTAAAGAGAAATCTTTTGATCAGCGGGGAAATTTGAATATAGCTATTAAAGAACATATTGTTTTTCCCGAAATTATGGCTGAAAATGTGAAAAGTATCTTTGGATTTCAAGTGACGATTGTAAACACAGCCAGGAGCAGAGAAGAAGGAATTGAGTTATTTCGATTATTAGGGTTTCCAATTAAAAGCGAGTAATCTATACGAATTACGAACCTCTTACGAATATGTGAATCGCTTCGATAAACGACACAGATCATCACAATATAAACAGGCTTACGTTAAACTTGTTCGTATATTTGTACAAAATTCGTAATTCGTAAGGAATATTATGGCAAAGACATCAGTTGAAGCTAGAGCTAGAAAAAAACCGAAATTTTCTACCCGGATTGTACGGAGATGCTGGCGTTGCGGCCGTAAACGAGGGTATATGCGGGATTTTGAGCTGTGCCGAATCTGTTTTCGAGAATTAGCTAGTCAGGGAGAAATTCCAGGTATAAGAAAATCAAGCTGGTAACTGTGATGCCAGTCAACGAATCTTATGCCAATCTACAGATTGCGAATCTACAAATAAATAGAAAAAATCGGTGGATTAGCAATTCGTTGGCTAGAATTTATTAGTAGATTAGTATCAAATACATATGGACCCAATAAGCGACATGCTAACTAGAATAAGAAATGCCAGTCAAGCCGGTCATTCGGAAGTGATTGTTCCCTTTTCTAACTTTAAGAAAAGAATAGCCGAGATAATGCAAAGAAATGGTTTTGTTGAGAAGGTTTCAGAAAAAAGAAGGGACAAAAGGGTTTTTTTGGAGATAAGTCTCAAGTATTTTCAGAACGAGAAAGGAAACCGAATTCCCTATATTCAAGGACTGCGGAGAGTTAGTCGGCAGGGACAAAGGATTTATGTAGGAAAAGATCGCTTGCCGGTTGTGAAAAGTGGCTATGGTTTCACTATTATTTCGACCTCAAAAGGGCTTATGACTGATAGTGAGGCCAGGCGGGCTGGTTTAGGCGGTGAAGTAATTTGTGAGATTTGGTAAGAAGTAATATTTGATTGATAATTTTTTGTAGATTGGCATCCTAATTTCCAAATATATGAGCAAAATAGGTAGAAAACCGATTGAAGTTCCGGAGGGAGTGGAAGTAAGGATTTCCGGAAATAAAATTTTAGTTAAGGGTCCTAAAGGCTCTCTTGATCTTGACTTTCACCAAGATGTAGAAGTAAAACTTGCTGAGAAAGAAATCAGGGTCACTGTTAAACGAGACACCAAACAGACGCGGGCTTTGTGGGGACTGACGCGGATGCTTATTGCCAATATGATTGAAGGAGTGACTAAAGGATTCGAAAAACAACTGGAGCTTCAAGGAGTGGGTTATCGGATGTCTGTTCAAGGGAAAAAACTTAGTCTAGCCTTAGGCTTTTCTCATCCAGTAGAAGTTGAAATTCCCGAAGATATAGAAGTAAAGGTTGAAAAGAATATTCTTACCATCTCGGGAGTTGATAAGCAAAAAGTTGGGCAAGTAGCAGCTTCTATTAGGGCTCTTAAGAAAGTCGAACCATACAAAGGCAAAGGTTTCCGGTATGTGGGAGAAGTTGTAAGAAAGAAAGCGGGGAAAAAAGCAGTAGGAGCGGAAAAGTAAAAAGTAAATCAATTTTTACGGGTTTCTACTAGAACATTTACTATTCATCTGGAGATAGGCAATGAAAAGGAGTGTGAGATAAATTTGGTTAATTATTCCAACACAAGATGATTTAAAACAGACAGTGAATTTAGGAGGAGTATATAATTTTGGAGATAATAATATTTTGTGAGATATGAATAGGTCGCAATTAAGAAAAAAAAGAGCTAAAAGAGGGCGAGCGAAAATAATCGGAACGACTGTTCGACCAAGACTTTGTGTTTTCAGAAGTCTTAGGTATTTTTATGCCCAGCTTATTGACGATGAAAAGGGAGAAACACTGGCAACTGCCGATAGTCGGAAAATAAGGGGCAAGAAAAACAGTGTTGAAGCAGCTCGGAAAGTAGGGCTAGAGATAGCTAAAATGGCATTGGCGAAAAAAATCAAAAGAGTTGTTTTTGATAGACGTGGTTATAAATATCATGGGAAAGTGAAAGCTTTGGCTGAGGGAGCAAGAGAAGGAGGACTAGAATTTTAGCATTGAGGTATTTGCAATTGCGGTTTGGCTTAAAGGAAAATACCAGCTACTAAATACAGCATATATATAAAATACCAATCATATGGCGAGAAAAAAATTATCAAAAAGAGAAAAAGCGGAATATGAGCAAAAGCTTTTGGAGCTGGCAAGAGTGACCAGAGTAGTGAAAGGCGGACGACGGTTTCGCTTTCGGGCTGTTTTGGTAGTTGGAAACCGAAACGGAAAAGTCGGGGTGGGGGTAGCGAAAGGAGCTGATGTAAGTGAAGCGGTGCGAAAGGCTTTTAATAACGGAAAGAAAAATATAGTTCAAGTGAAGAGATATAATAACACAATTGCCTGTCCTGTCCAGGTAAAGTTTAACAAAGCAATAGTTATGCTCAGGCCAGCTAAATCTGGACGAGGGATTGTTGCTGGAGGAGCGGTGCGTTCAGTAGTAGAATTAGCTGGCATTCGAGATATTGTTTCTAAGTCACTGGGGTCCTCAAGTAAGTTGAGTGTGGCTAGAGCGACAGTAAAAGCTCTGGAGCAAGTGAAAACTCTTTCAAGTCGTAACTCGTAATTGGCAATTTATAATTTGGATTTCATTTTATTCAAATTGCGGCAAGAGGGGTAAGCAAAATTGAGAATTATTAAAAGAAACCATGCAGATTCATCAACTCAAAGTTAAGCCTAAAAAGCCCAGAAAAAGTGTTGGTCGGGGTGGAAAAAAAGGAACTTATAGCGGTCGCGGCATCAAGGGACAAAAAGCAAGATCGGGAGCTAAAATTAACCCAATTTTTGAAGGTGGTCGTTCTACTCTTATTGAGCACTTGCCGAAAATGCGAGGTTTTAAATCGCTTCGTCCCAAAAATCAGATCGTAAATATAGAGAAATTAGACAAATACTTTCAAGAAGGAGAAATTGTTAATCCTCAAGCTTTGTATGAACGGGGATTAATAAGTAAAATTGACATGCCGGTAAAAATTTTAGGAGACGGAAAAATTACCAAGAAGTTAACTATAAAAAAGTGCCTTGTCTCAGAGAAGGCTAAAGAAAAAATTGAAGCGGCAAGAGGCAAAGTTATTTAAATTAGGAACGAGAATAAGGGAAATTTCCATCCACAGGTTTATGCTCATAGGGTTAAGAATTGATTACTAAAAAGTTTGAAGGTTTAGTGATTTTGAAAATGAAATTTACCTTGGGCAGGTTTAAAAGTCGATAATTAACAACTTTTTTCATGCTAGAAAAAGTTATACAAGTCTTCAAAATCAAAGAACTTCGCAACAAAATTCTCTTTGTCTTGGGGATTCTGGTTGTTTTTCGTCTCACGGCTAATATTCCTGTGCCGGGGGTGAATGTTGAACAATTGCGCCAATTTTTTGAAAATAATCAATTCTTTGGGTTGCTTAATATGTTTTCCGGGGGAGGGCTTCGCAATATCTCAATTGTGATGCTGGGCGTGGGGCCCTATATCACTGCTTCCATCATTATGCAGCTTCTCACCATGATTATTCCGCGTCTTGAGCAAATTTATAAAGAAGAAGGAGAAGCGGGCCGACAGAAATTCAATATGTGGACGCGCTGGCTCACAGTTCCTCTAGCAGCTCTTCAAACCTTTGGGATGATTTCTCTCTTTCGCTCGCAAGGAATTTTTGGAGATCTTACCGGCTTTCAGCTGGGGACGATTATTCTAACTGCCACTGCGGGGACTATATTTTTGATGTGGCTGGGGGAGCTTATTACGGAAAAAAATATTGGAAATGGAGTCTCAATAATCATTTTTGCTGGAATTGTGGCTGGTCTTCCCACTTCAGTTTCTCAAACCTTGGTCACTTGGGATCCAGCGAAAATTTTCACCTATCTTGGTTATGGAATTTTTGCTGTTTTGGTTATTGCCGCTATTGTTTTTGTCACGGAAGGTCAGCGCAATATTCCTGTTTCCTACGCCAAAAGAGTACGAGGAAACCGGATTTATGGCGGAACCTCTACTCACTTGCCTCTTCGGGTGAATCAAGCCGGCGTCATTCCGATCATTTTTGCTATGTCTATTATGCTTTTTCCGGGAATGATCGCTAATTTTTTTCTTCATGCATCAAATCCGACAGTGGCGAACATCGCTGCGGCAGTAAATAATCTTTTTAAAAATCAATGGTTTTATGGAATTGTTTATTTTATTCTAGTTGTTCTTTTCACTTATTTTTATACCGCGGTTACTTTTGATCCCAAAAATATTGCAGAAAATCTGCAAAAACAGGGGGGGTTTGTGCCAGGGATTCGTCCGGGACAAGCTACGGCGGAGTATTTGCTCAAAGTCTTGAATCGAATAACTTTAACCGGCGCTCTTTTTTTGGGAGTAATTGCGGTTCTTCCTTTTATTGTTCAAGGAATGACCAACCTTAAAACTCTTACTATTGGCGGAACGGGAATTTTGATTGTCGTGAGCGTGGTGATTGAAATTATGAAACAAATTGAATCGCAGATGATAATGCGAGATTATGAGGGATTTTAGCTTCCTCTCGCGGGAATTTTCAATGATCAATGCTTAATTTTCAAAAAATTTTCAATAATGAATTTTCAAGTACTAGAAAACCAGAAATTGAAGAACTATTTGAGGGTTTGCCTGAATAAAATTCACCTTAGGCAAGTTGAAAATTGTAAATTGAAAATTTAAGTAGGGGGGTTAGAGGGGGTTGAATAATTTAGTAAATCTTTCTTGAAAGTTAATCTCATTGGTAATGAATCTGGTAATATTAGGTCCTCAGGGTTCGGGAAAGGGAACCCAGGCAAGGATGCTGGCTGAAAAATTTGGTCTTAAGCACTTTGAGATGGGTCGCTTTTTTCGGGAAATAGCCAAGAAGAAAACACCTTTTGGAAAATATATTAACGAAATAATAAATATCAAAGGGCAGCTGGTTGATGACAAAAGTTTTCGCAAAGTTTTTCTCTCCAGGCTTCGAAAAATGCCTCGAAACAAAGGAATTTTGTTTGAGGGAGTGCCAAGAAGAGAAGATCAGCTGCAATATTTTGAAAAGGCATCGGGGATCGGAAGAACCATTGACGCAGTTATTGTTATAGATTTGCCGAGAAGAGACTCGATCAAAAGATTGTCCAAGAGATGGGTTTGTCAGGAAAATGAGCATATTCTAATAATGGGAAAAGACATAAAAAATGAGTATGACAAATGTCCGATATGCAAAAGTCGGATCCATCAGAGAATTGATGATACGCTTGAGCGAATCAGGAAGCGATTGGATATATACCATCGAGATACAAAGCCGGTCATCGATTATTATCGCCAAAAAGGAATTTTGATTGAAGTTGACGGCCGACCGAGCATTGAAAAAGTGCACAGAAATATTTTGAAAAAGTTGGAGAGAAAGAATTTGGTGTAAAAAAGCAGTCCGGAGGCTGTGCAGAAAGTCTGTTATTATCTTCCATATTTCAGTAATCAGAAATCCTCCAATGGCCGATAGTAGCACGAAGATGACTAATCCCCAAAAAAATTTGCTCCAGTATTCCCAATTGAAATACTTATATCAGCAAATAGAAGGGGAGAGTGGGTAATTTCCTGAATAGGCAGAAAAACTGAATATGTTGTTGTCAGTGCCAATATTAATGTGCTTAACTAAATTCATCTTATAAAGAACAAATTCACCTCCCGAAATATATGATTACCATAAAAT
>CAZHTL010000099.1:0-2518 GCA_964535415.1 uncultured Bdellovibrionales bacterium
AATCATGGGCCTGCCAAAGCTGGCGAGCAAAGAAATAGCTGTCTTTCTTTTATGAAAATAAAAAAAGAGTTTAGCTGGACACCCAAGACTAGCTTTCAAGCTGGCATTAAGAAAACCTTTGAGTGGTTTCAGGATAATTTGGATTAAATAAGGCTATTAACAAAATTTATGAGGAAAAAGATAAACGAAACAAAAAAATTTATAGGCGGTTTAGCCAAAGACAACCATTTTTTCAAATCTCTTGATATAGCCAAAAAGCTAATTATTCAGTCGCTGGAAAATAAAGGAAAGCTTATGGTTTGCGGAAACGGTGGGTCAGCTACGCAAGCTTCCCATATGGTTGGAGAATTCGTTGGGCGTTTTGCTTTTGACCGGCCGGCTCTTCCGGCAATTTCTCTTTTTGATTTAGCAGCTACTACAGCAATTGGTAACGACTATGGATACGAGAGTATTTTTTCCCGTTTTGTGAATGGATTGGGAAAGAAAAACGACCTCCTTTTTTCAATCAGTACTTCGGGAAATTCCCAAAACTGCCTCAAAGCTATGGAAACTGCCAGAGAAAAAAGCATAAAAAACATTGCTCTTCTTGGCCGAAACGGCGGAAAAATGAAAAATTTAGCTGAGGTAGCAATAGTTGTCCCAGCAAAAAATACTCCTCTTATTCAAGAGATTCACTTGATGGTAATTCACTGGCTTTGTGAGGAAATTGAGAGATATTTTTTCGATAGTGGAAAATAGAAAATAGAAAATGACTTTTATCGGTATTCTAGTATACTGATATGATAAAAAATAAATAGTATTTAACCCCGGAGTAAATTAGACCCTAAAATTAAATTGACTCAGCCGCGGCAAACTGTGGGATAAAAAAAACAAGTATATGATTTCTATTCAACGTACTAAAGAAATATTATCAAAAGCAAAGAATAAACCTGTTCTCGCTTGCGGAGATGTAATGCTCGACGCCTATCTCACCGGTCCGGTAGAAAGATTTTCTCAAGAAGCTCCGGTTCCAGTGATCAAAATTGATGATGAACATTTTTTTCCTGGTGGAGCGGGAAATGCCGCCAATTGCTTGGCTACTATCGGGATTGCTGTACATTTGGTAGGTGTAATTGGAGAAAAAGGAAAAATCAAATACGCGGAAATTATGGAGGAAGAGTATAAAAAACGGGGCATAATCACCCACTTTAGCCTTGATCCGGATCGCAAAACAACGCTTAAAATGAGAATAAAAGCGACCAAGACAATCGCTCAGCATGTGGCGCGGGTAGATATGGAGGACACCCATCCTTTAAGCAATGAAAAAGAAAAAGAAATAGCCTCTTATCTCGAGAGTTTGACTCAAGAAATAAAGCCGGTGGCTATTTCTATCCACGACTACGCAAAAGGATTTCTTACTGAAGGAATTTTCAAAAAAATTATTACTATTTCCAACAAAATAAAAATTCCTATTTTTGCCGATCTCAAGCAAAACACATTTGTGAAATACAAAAGTTTTATAAAAAATCCCGAACTATTTTTTCTCAAACCTAATCGAGTGGAATCTGCTCAAACAGCCAAACTTTTGAACGGCTTTGACAAAGACGGCACAACGGATGAAGAGATAGTTGAAATAGCCAGAATTATTCAAAAAGAGATTCCCATAAATATTTTCATTACCAGAGGAAAAAAAGGAGCTGTTTATTTCAAACCCCAGGAAGAGCCTTATTTTGTTCGACCTCAAGAAGTAGAAGAACAATTTGATATTGCCGGCGCTGGAGATACTGTTGCCGCTTTTCTAATTGCTTCCTATCTTGGCGGAGCGACAATGCCAGAAGCACTAGAAATTGCCACTGCTGCTTCGCAAGTCGCCATTCGAAAGTTTGGAACCTCCGTAGTAACAGAGAAGGAATTATTTGACTGGATGAGCGCAAAAAGCGCCTAAAGCGCCATTATGGCGCCTTAGGCGCCTATCCCAAGAAT
This sequence comes from uncultured Bdellovibrionales bacterium, assembly GCA_964535415.1. Lineage (GTDB taxonomy): Bacteria > Patescibacteriota > Minisyncoccia > Moranbacterales > UBA11712 > CAZHTL01. The sequence goes on from CAZHTL010000099.1 coordinate 1,963, forward strand.
TTATGAAAAAAATTGTTTTCCTCGACCGCGATGGAGTGATTAATGTTGATAAAGAGTACGTTTACAAAATTGAGGATTTTGAACTTGAAAAAAATGTTATTCCTGCTCTCAAATTGCTTTCTCAAAGTGGCTTTGAATTCGTTATTATCACTAACCAATCTGGAATTGCTCGAGGATATTATACCGAAGGTGACTTCTGGAAATTCAATAATCACATTACCACTGAGCTCAAAAAACATGGAGTAGAAATACTCAAGACCTATTTTTCCCCTTTTCATCCTGACGGGACCGGAAAATACAAGAAAAATTCCCGCTGTCGCAAGCCAGAGCCGGGTATGCTTGAACAAGCTGAAAAAGATTTTCCCATAGATAAGTCAAGATCTTGGGTGATTGGCGATAAATGGGCTGACGTGAAATGTGGAAAAAAATTTGGGCTAAAATCAATTCTGGTCCGGACCGGAAAAGCCGGCGCGGATGAAAAACACAAGACGGACGTTGAATATATCGCCGAAGACCTGCTCGACGCAGCAAAATATATAATTCAATACAAATGATT
>CAZHTL010000100.1:0-2904 GCA_964535415.1 uncultured Bdellovibrionales bacterium
AAAACCTCGCCGCAAAAGATCCTGAAGATCCCAGCCACAGCAATAGGCGGCAATTTTATCAAGATCGTGAATATGAAAATCTCCTCCTTCGTGAGCATCACGAATAGCTCTTGGATAAACCCGATTAAGCCAATACTTTGAACTTACAATGGAAGAAATATAGTTATTAAGCCCTTGAAGAGAATAGCTCATATTGGCATTTTCCTTGACTTGCCAATCAATTTCTTGAATATATTTGTCAACTAAATCAACCGCTTCTTTGAGAGCTTCCTCTGATTCACGAATTTTTCGGTGCTGTTCGCGATAAAGAATATAAGCTTTAGCCGTTTCTTCAAAATCCAAAATCATCAAAACTCTCTCGACAAGATCTTGAATCTCCTCAATTTCGGGAACATAGCCCTTTTTATAATTTTTATTGAGAAGCTGAATAACTTTTTCAGTAACTTTTTTAGCCTCAGCCTCTTTACCTTCTCCTGTCTCGGCAAAAGCTTTTAGTACTGCTCTTGTGATTTTAGTCTCATCAAAAGCGACCACTCGCCCATCGCGCTTCACTACCCGATCAATCTGATTTTTTTGTTCTTTTTTCCCTTTTTTTACCATTTTCTGGCCCTTTTTTACGGCAATCATTTTTGTTTTCACCCCCCTTAATTAGAAGTTAGATATGAGAATTGAGATGTGAGAAATTTTCTCACTTCCCACTTTTCATCTCTCACCTCTCAACTTTGCGAAAGTTTTTCAGCTTCTTTTTTGAAACTCTCGGCACTGCCAAAAGATTTATATACTGAAGCAAAACGCAAATAAGCTACTTCATCAATGACTTTTAATTTCTCAAGAACTAAGCTGCCAATCTCTTTTGAGGATATTTCGCAACTTCCCTTTTGATGCAACTTATATTCAATTTCATCAATCATTTCTTCTATTTTCTTTTCTTCAACCGGTCTTTTCTCAAGCGCTTTTTTGATTCCCGTCTCCAATTTTTCTCTTTGGTATTCCTCTCTTCGTCCGTCTTTTTTCACTACCACGAAATTCAAAAGTTCCAGTTGCTCATAGGTACTGAAACGTCTGTGGCACTTTAAGCATTCCCGCCGGCGGCGAATCACCTTCCCATCATTGGACTCGCGGGAATCAATTACTTTGGTTTCCGGATGAGAGCAAAAAGGACAAGTCATATCACAAAAAATTCAAGAATCAAAAGTGTAAACAACGCTTGGGATTCTTATAATTAACTTAAATATCAGAATAATTTTTTAATTTTCGAGAATTAAGAAGGGATATCCCCAAGGACCCCTTTTTATACTATATATTGCGTTCCTTGTACTTATTCTATCACAATCAAAAAAAGTCTGTCAACCCCACCCTAATTATTGGTAATTCTCAGCAAACTTTTTCGGCAATCTTAAGCCTTTTAAAAGCCGAATTAGTACGGGATCAAGCAGACTTTTTTCATAGAAAAGTCAAGGAGTTATCCACAGCTATCACTTATCTCTTCAGTTTTCTCCGAATAAAGGCTGGAATTTCTAATTCGTCATCTTCTTCTTCGGAAATTTGGCTAACTTTAGACTCAAATTGAATCTTTCTCTTTGGCTTAGGGGGCACTTTTTCTTCAACAATAAACTTTGATTTTTCTTCTTCAGTTCCGAAAGTGGTCATTAGGGGCTCTTCTCTAAAACTATTTTTTTTCTTTTCTTGAGGCAAATCTCCTCCTCCAGTTATCACAGGAGCTGGAGCAGAAACAGCTGAAGATTCACCCACCACATCTGAATCAAAGCCAGCCGCAATGACGGTTAGACTCAGTTCTCCTTTCTTAGCCGATTCATCGATAGTGGCTCCGAAAATGACCTTGGCATTGGGATCAATGCTTTCAGTGATAATATTAGCGGCTTCATTTATCTCAAGCATTGTCATATCCGGACCACCATGAACATTGAAAAGAATTCCTTTAGCTCCATCAATAGAAAATTCAAGAAGAGGACTATTGATTGCCATTTTAGCCGCTTGAGACGCTCTATTTTCGCCGCTAGCCGTCCCAATCCCCATCAGAGCGCTCCCGGCATCTTGAAGAATTGTCCGCACATCAGCAAAGTCAACATTGACTATTCCAGGCTTGGTAATGAGATCGGATATACCTTGAACGCCTTGCCGCAAAATGTCATCTACCACTCGAAAAGCGTTTATAAGAGTAGTTTTTCGATCAATAATTTGCAATAATCGATCATTAGGAATAACAATTAAGGCATCCACACGATCTTTCAAATTTTCCAAACCTTCAATAGCAATAGCCTTTCTTTGAGCGCCTTCGAAGCTGAAAGGCTTAGTAACAACAGCAATAGTAAGTGCTCCGGCTTCTTTTGCTGCTTCAGCTACAATTGGCGAAGCTCCTGTGCCAGTCCCTCCTCCTAAACCACAAGTAACAAAAACCATATCGGCCCCTTTTAAAACTTCGTGAATCTCATCACGATTTTCTTCTGCCGCTTGACGCCCTATTTCCGGATTCATTCCAGCGCCAAGACCTTTAGTAAGATTCTTCCCTATATGGATTTTCTCCGAAGCTTTTGAGTGATGAAGAGCTTGAGTATCAGTGTTTATTGCTACAAATTCCACCCCTTTAAGCTTGCATTCAATCATACGACTAATTGCATTTGTGCCCGATCCACCCACTCCTACCACTTTGATTCGAGCAAATGTTTCTACCTCCGGTTTTACTTCAGCCATAAAGTTATTAGATAAGTTTTATTAAGAAGCGGTCCCAGATTGACCACGAAATAGTACTGGAATAAAGGGCTAAAAATTGAAAACTCGGGTTTTCAGCTTTAGCACTTTTTCATAGGATCTTCTTCACTGGCGAAAGTTGAGTCCTCATTAAAAGAAGACCAAATTTAAGCTAGTAGATTACTCTATCACAAC
>CAZHTL010000101.1:0-3413 GCA_964535415.1 uncultured Bdellovibrionales bacterium
ATATTGGCTTTATTCCCCAGCAGTCTTTTTGGGTAAAATCATTTTCTGTGATTGAAAACATTGCCATTCCGGCGGCTATTAGCGGAGAAAATTTTTCTTCGGCTCTGGAAAAAGCGGCTAAATTGATTCAGCTGGTGGGGATGGAGCATCGAGCGGAGAACCGTCCCTATGATCTTTCTGGAGGGGAGCAGCAGAAAACAGCGATGGCGAGAGCTCTGCTTATGAATCCTAAATTCATCATTGCAGATGAGCCAACTGGAAATCTTGATCAGAAATCCGGAGAGGAACTAATGAACCTTTTCAAGGAATTTAATGAGCGGTTTAACATAACTATTTTGATGGTTACTCACAATCCGAATCAATATAAATATTGCACCAAGTTAATTGAAATGGTGGATGGCAGGATTATAAGTCAAAAGAAAGTAAGAAACTAAAATGCTGGCATTTTTAAGAAAAAAAACAGAGTTAAAAAAATTGTCTGACAAAGAGCAAAAGCTCAATGAGATAAGGGTTGAACTTAGCAAAAAAGAAAGTTTCTCTCCAAGGGATTCGCGCTGGTATTTTTCTGGCAAGGAAAACAAAACAACTAGACCACGCCGGAAAGACAAAATTTCCAAAATGCGTTTTGGAATGCTGATTTTTATTGGCTACCGGAATTTGCGTTCCAATAAATTGAGATCCATTCTCACTATTGGCGGAGTAGCGATCGGTATTGGCATTATTACTACTCTTATTTGTCTAGGATTCGGAATTCAAAAAATGGTAGTGAGCGAAGTGACGAAGAATAACGCCATAGACGTGATTGATATCAGCAACCGTAATCTGGAGAATTTTGTTATCTTGAACGACGAGAACGTGGAGAAAATAAAAAACTTAGAAGGAGTGCAAAATGTGGCGACTATTATGGAAACCGGAGGAAAAGTTTATTGGGCAGAGTCGCAAACAGACGCAGTGATCTATGGCACTAACAAAGATTATTTGGGTTTGGGGAAGATTAAATTTTCTTCTGGTAAAATTGAAGACTGCGATGCCAATGAAAACACAGCCGCTCTTTCTTCTCGCTTGGCAAAAATCTTGGGCTTTTCTAATCCAGCGGAAGCTGTTGGCAAAGAAATGGAGTTTGATATGATTTTGTCTTCAGATATAAAGGAAAATGTTGAAAAGGATACAGTTTCTGAAAAAGGAAAACTGAAAGTGGTAGGCATTGTTCCTGACGATCAAAACACTTTTTTGTATCTTCCTCTCAATTTTCTCAAAAAAGAATTTGGGATTAGCGGTGCTCAGTCCGGGAAAGTGAAAGTAGATGTTGATAAAGTTTCTTCTTTACGGGCTCAAATAGAACAAATAGGCTTTACAACGGAAAGTGTAATGGATCTAGTGAAAGATATAAATTCTTTCTTTACTATTATCCGAGTAGCAATGATTGTCTTGGGTTCCATTATTATGTCAATTTCAGCTATGGGAATGCTCAACACCCTTTCTGTTTCTCTTTTACAAAGGACCAAAGAAGTTGGGATTTTAAAAGCTTTGGGAGCCAAAAGAAAAGATATTTTCAAGATGTTTGTTTTTGAAGCGGCTATTATTAGTTTTTTGGGTGGAGTGATTGGTTTTTTTGGAGGATATGGAGCGGCTTATCTTATAAATATTGCTTTCAATGTTCTGGCCGTTCGATATAATCGCGCCACTCTGAATTTTGTTTATATCCCTTATTACTTTGTCGTGGCTATTGTGGCTTTTATTTTCTTTTTGGGTCTGGTAACCGGGCTTATGCCGGCAAGGCGAGCTTCGCGCATTCATGCTTTGGATGCTTTGCGATATGAGTAATGTAACTACCTAATTCAAAAATCAAAACGAAGAATTTTGGTGTCTCGCATGGCGGGACAATTTATTTTATATAAGGCAATAATTAGCATTATTCACAGACAGGCAGTTGACACAAGAGAGTATATGGTGATATAGTGATACTGCGATATGGAACATGGAGCGCGTAACACGTAATTTACTCTGTTAAATCTCCGATGAAAGGTCGGGGTGCGCCTTTGGCGCAATTTAACAGGGCAGGAAAAAATGAAAGAGAATTTAACTAGTAAACAAAATTTAATTTTGGAGACCATTCGGGAGATGATTGAAAGCGGACAAGGGAATCCGACAACGTATAAAATCAGCAAGTACTTGCAAAAAAAGGGATTGAAAGACGAATCCGTAAAAAGCGTCTCCCAAGTTGTTGAATCGTTAGAGAAAAAGGATCTTGTGAAGCGGGATGTGTTTCGAAAAATATATCTCGTTGAGAATGAAAATTTGTTCCCTGGCAAATCGAGAGGAATATTTCAAATTCCAGTGTACGGCTTGGCTTCGGCGGGTGAAGCACTTGCTTTTGCCGAAGATAATATTGATGGTTATCTTCAAATTTCAGAAAGCCTTTTGCGTCCCAGCGCCAAGACTCGTCTTTTTGCAGTGAAAGCTTTGGGGGATTCTATGGACAAGGAAGGGATTCAAGACGGGGATTATGTCATTTTCGAAAAAAAAGAGGCGGATTTTGATTTTGACGGAAAAATAGTGGTGGCAGTAGTCAATGGACTGGCTACTATCAAGCGGTATCGAAAGTTAGGCAATGGGGTGATTGGGCTTTTCCCTAACTCCACCAACAAGTTTCATCAGCCGATCTATATTCACGAATCAGATTCATTTCTGATCGCGGGAATTTTTCGAAAAGTTTTACCGGTGAAGTTTGTAAGCCTGTAGATTAAACTCAAATGTCAAAATTCAAAAATCAAAACCACAACCTAAATCCTAAATTTAACATCAAATACCGAGCATATCTTTTTTCCATAGAGATAATGAAATTCGTGACGGGATTTTCGGAGAAAAGAGTTTATTGGATCATCTCAGACCAATTATTGAGGTCAGCGACTTCCATTGGTGCAAATATCGTCGAAGCCAAATCATCCAGTTCAAGAAGAGATTTCATAAAATTTTTTGAAATAGCACTTAAATCCGCCAATGAAACCAAGTATTGGCTGTGCCTGTTAAGAGATGGGACAGAAACAAATAATGGAAAAATAAACGAGCTTCTTAGTGAAGCCGGGGAAATATCAAATATGTTAGCTTCAAGCCTTTTGACATTAAAAAATAAGAAATAGCTTTAAGTTTTAGGATGTGGATTTGACATTTGAGATTTGAAATTTGAGCTCGGATTTAGTATTTTGTAGCTTATCCATTTGTAAGTTTGATTCAGGATGAATCCAGAATGTTGCAAAAAATTATCCCCCGTCGAGTGGGATCAAAAAGAACTTATCTGGCGGGATAAGCCTTTTTATGTTTCTCGCTATCGGTCTTTTCTTCATGTGCCGATTAATATCGGGAAAAAAATTGCCGAAGGAATGAAAAAAATTTCCGAAGCCGGGCTTCAAGCT
>CAZHTL010000102.1:0-3213 GCA_964535415.1 uncultured Bdellovibrionales bacterium
GTTGGTTTAGTAATTACCAAAGAAGAGAAATAGAGTTGGGTAATCAGATAGAGAATCTAGAAAAGGGATTAGAATCGAAAGAATTCAGAAAAAAGCTAGAAAAAAAATCTGTTCAGAACGGCGATGAACAAGAAAGTGACAGAGAAGAAATTTTGAATCTTATTGAAGAAATAAAAAACTTTTTAAAAAAAGGGAAAGAAGAAATTTTGTTAAATTATGAAATTTTTAGTGAATTGATTTCATCCCTAAAAGAAAAACTGAATTTTTATTTCAATAAGTATATTGCTCCTACTCTAAGAGAAGATATTTCAGCAAATAAATATCCTCCTTTCGAAAAAATTTATCAGAAAATATATAAGCCGATTAGTTTCTTTGGCTTATCTTCTCTGGAAAAAACAAAAAAGGCAGTTGTTGGTGCTATTCCTCTAGTGGAAGAGGGAATTGATAAAATTCACATTTCTCTGGATTTTTTCAAAAAATTAGGAGTTGCTGTTGAAAAAATAAAAGCTAAAAAGCTGGAAGAAATTTATCGTCATCAATTGCAGTTTTTGTGGAACAAGATAAAAAATGATGCTGTCAACAGCCTTGTATTTAGAGAAAAATACAAGTCTTTGTTGGAAGAAGCTTTATCTTCTAAAGAACAATGGGAGCTAATCAAAAAGCAAAACACGGCTTACAATTTTTTTGTTAGCCCTTACGCCAAAGGAAACTTGAGAGAACTAGAATTGAAAAAGAGCGATTCCAATTTCAAAAAAGAATTGAAAGGCTTAATGGACGAGCTTTCTGCCTTTGCTCTGAGTTTTAATAAAAAAATTCTTATACAAGGAAGAGAGTCTTCTGTATTGATAGATTGGGTTGAATTGGCAAAAAATTTATTAGCTTATTTTTCGAAATACGTTGATAAGGATGAATTTGAATTACGCGAACTAGGATTTGAAAAGATTGAAAATTTTGAGAAAGCTAAAAATTATCTCAATTTAAAACTCAATTTAAAAAAAGAAAATCATCTTAAGAAATGGGAACTTCCTATTTTCTTCCAAAGATTTATTTTAGCTGAGCTAAAGGGAGCATCAACTTTACTTAGCAAAAAGAGGTATTTAGCCAAATATACCTTTCAATCTATTGGATCTGACAATACTTTTAAGTTGTTTTACTATTCTAAGCAAGGGGAAATTGAGAAGGTGAAAATAGATCTAAAGGATCGCGAGAACAGAAAAAAATTGTTGGCGAATCCCCATTTTTATGTTGTTTCTTTAAGCAGAAAACTAAAAACAGAAGTATGCAAAAACGGAGGTTTTCATTTTGCTCAGTTGTTTAAATCAGGTGAAATGAAAGCTGTCAAAATAAAAGAAAGGGATTATAAATACTTGTTCAAACTGGCTTCTTCTCCTTATCAACTTCAATTTCTTGAAAAATATATTTATCCGCCAGATAAGTGGAAAGGACTAGAGGTCTCCTTGAAAGAATGGAATTTTGTCTTAGAAAAAGAATTTGAAATTGATTGGAATCTGGACAGTAAAAAACTTATTTTTAAACCAGTAGAAAATTCTGCAAGAAACAAGCTTTATCTAGTAATTCCTTTTGTTTTGCGGTTCAAAATAGAAAAAGAGAAAAGTAAGCTAGTTCAAATTTCCAATCGGAGGCTAAACTTTCCAATTTTAGGAATAGATGTAGGAGAATATGGCTTAGCTTGGACTTTGGTTTTGTTTGATGGCAATAAAGCGATACTTCAAGAAAAGGGTTTTTTGGAGAACAAAAATATCCGAAGGATAAAAGATAACTTTGCAACTATACAGGCAAAAGCTAGAAGAGGAGTTTTCGAGAATTCTTCTTCAATAGTTCTTCAGATTAGGCAAAATGCTGTGGGGGAGTTGCGAAATGAGATTCACGATATCCTTATGGAAGCAGAAGCTTCGCCCATATATGAATATTCCATCAGTAATTTTGAAACGGGTAGTGGAAGAGTAACAAAAGTATATAACAGCGTGAAAAGAGCCGATGTTTGTATATCTTCCGAAGCGGACAAACAGATTCATTCTCATGTTTGGGGAAGTGGAGCCAAGCTGATTGGAAGAGAAGTTTCGGCTTACGCTTCCAGTTATATTTGTTCTTCTTGTTGTAGAAGTGTTTATGAAATTAAGGAAAGCGATCTAGAGAAAGAAAAAATAAAAATTAAGGGAAGAGAAGGCAATATTATTTTCTTTGAAACTCCCTACGGAGAGGTGCGGGGATATTCCTCTAAAAAGGAAATAAAAATCGATAAAAAAGAAAAAGGCTTGAAAGAACTTTTGAAAATTATCAAAGACTATGCTCGTCCTCCGGTGTTTAGTGAATTTCATCAAGAAAGCAGAAGTGAAGTTTTGAAAAAATATTATCCCCAGTTATCGGATAGTTTTCTTAAGAATTTTGCGAGAGAAAGAGGAAATAGCTCTATTTTCGTTTGTCCTTTTTGCGGACATCTGAGCGATGCTGATATTCAAGCGGCTTTTATGATGGCAATCAGAGGTTATTTGAAATTCAGGAATTACAAAGCGGAAAGCAAAAAAGAATCTCCAAAAAAAGAAGAGTCTATTTCACAAACATATTTTCAAGAAAACCTAAATTTTTTGAGAAATCAAAAAGAGAGGACAGTAATTGGGCTGAATATCTAGTTTTTTGCAACTAGGTCGGATAGGAAATTTCCCGGGCTTTTTTCCAAAAATCTGTTTTTCCGGCGCAGTGGCCATAAAGGAGATAGCCACTTTTTATAGGTCTTCCTTTTTTGGGAGAAGAGGGAAGGGGAACAACAAATCTTTTTGTTTCTTTTAAAAGATAAGTTCTTAGCGCCAAAACTATACCATGAAGCAGTTCTTGAAAAGTGGCGATTTGGCGAGTAGCTTCAACATAAACCTCTGAATCTAAAAAATCTTTTACTTGTTCAATGGTATAACCAATAATTTTTACTTGATCTGTTTCTTCGTTTTTCTTTTTTATTTCCTCCAGGGAATTGAAAACAACTTTGTCAAAATATCCTCGATAAGGCTCTATAAGATCATATACTAAAGAAGGGTAATCGGTTGGTTTGTGAAGAAAACCGTAGTAGGGGTTGAGATTATGATAAAGAATCCATCTCAAAATTATGCTGCTTGTGAATTTTGAAACAGCGTCCAAACATTGCTTGGTAAAGTTATCTTTTGCAGGAGATCTTCGTTGCTGCTCTTTTAGGTTTAGAAG
>CAZHTL010000103.1:0-5150 GCA_964535415.1 uncultured Bdellovibrionales bacterium
CTTTATAAAAAATGTTTTTAGCCAAGACAAGCTTGTTATTGAAATATTAAAAGATTAAAAGGCGATTAGGAAATGCAGTTTTTGACTTTAAATAGTTACTAGTTATTTAGGTCATTGGCAATTGGACTGGTTTTTGGTCGGAAGTCATTGATTTGTTTAGGGGGTAATTGAAAAGTTTATACCTTACGAAAAATAAAGCGAAATGCAAAAAATAATTTGTTTTCCTAAGATGACATCTTAGGAAGAAACAGTCGGTAAATTGTAAAGAAGGCGTAAGCCCTGAGGTCGAGGGCTAAATAACTTTTATATAAAAGAAGAAGTCCGATTTTTTAGCTGGGGCCAATACTTATTCCTGCTCGCCGCAATTGCTGGCGGATTTTTGATTTGGCGTTGGAGGTTTTCACGATTCTCAGCCAGTCTTGATTAGGATTTTTGGGTTCTTTTGAAGTGAGAATCTCGACCACTTGACCATTTTTTATTTTTGAATCAAGTGAGACGAGTTTGCCGTCTATTTTGGCACCGATCATTCGGTTTCCAATTTCGGTATGGACCGCATAAGCAAAGTCAATAGGAGTAGCGTCCTCAGGAAGGTCAATAATATCACCCTTGGGGGTGAAAGCAAAAATATGGTTTCGGAAAAAATCAATTTTTAGACTTTGAACAAACTCAAGATCATCTTTGCCGAGATCTTTTTGCCACTCGCGAAGCTGTTTGACCCAAGCCAACTCTTGCTCTGGAATTTCTTCAGGGGTATATCTTCGCAAGAAATAATCCCGCCAAGTTTTTGGTCCGGAATATATCCAATGAGCAGCGATACCAAACTCAGCTTCATCGTGCATTCGAGGAGTGCGAATTTGAATTTCCAAAAACTTTCCTTTGGGACCAAAAACCGTAGTGTGAATAGAGCGGTAGCCGTTGGGTTTTGGCAGGGAAATATAATCCTTGATTCTTCCAATAAGCGGGCGATATTTTTTATGAACTATTCCTAAGGCTTCATAGCAATCCGGGATATCCGGTACGATGATTCGGACTGCTACGACATCATAGATGCGATTAATATCCATTTCGTGTTTTTTAAGTTTTAAGAAAAAACGGTAGGTGTGTTTAGCTCTGCCATGAATGTCAACTACTTTTATGTTACTTTTTTGAAGTTCATCTTCAAGTTCTTTAATAGCTATCTCAACATCTTTTTTTCTCTCATTGAACTCTTTGTCTAAAAGTTCTTTGGCGAATTTGAAATTTTCCGGCTCGAGATATTGAAAGGCTAAATCTTCAAGTTCGCCCTTAAGTTCCCCAATTCCCAGTCTATTGGCAATTGGTACGTAAATTTCCATTGTTTCCCGAGCAATTCGCTCCTGCTTTTCAGGAGGAAGAGCGTAAAGGGTGCGCATATTGTGGAGCCGGTCAGCGAGCTTGATCAGTACCACCCGGATATCCTCAGCCATTGCCAAAAATATTTTGCGCAAATTCTCGAGCTGGACCTCTTTTTTTTCTCTGCGAAGTTTGAATTTTCCCAATTTTGTGATGCCATCGACAAGCTTTGCAATTTCATCGCCAAATTTATGACGAATGTCTTCTAAAGTGACTTCTGTGTCTTCGGGAACATCATGGAGAAGAGCGGCGGCTGTGGTCTTGGACCGCATTCCAATTTCAGCTAAAATAGCGGCGGTTTGAACACTGTGCTCGAAATAATCTTCGCCAGTTTTTCTTTTTTGCCCGGCATGGGCTTTTTGGGCAAATTCAAAAGCGTCAGCGATGAGCTGTTTTTGTCGCGCAGTGAGAGGATTTTTATAATGAGAATAGAGTTCGTTGAGCGTCATAGTTGAAACCTAGTCTTTGGTGACAAAGTCATTGGCATTAAATTTAGTCATTGGTTATAAGCCTTTGGATTTATTTTAATGAACGGAGATGCTAGTAACTTTTCTCACACTACAACTAAGTCATCTATGACCTATTTGTATTTTTACACCCATTCATACTTTTATTCGCAGTTTGTTTGAAGGGCCTACCGACATTCCTTATTTGAACATTTTTCTTTTCTATTCATTTGATACACCATAAGGCTTCCGCATCTTGCACAAATTTTTCCAGTAGGTCGATTCCAGAGAGAAAAATCACATTTAGGATATTCACTGCACCCATAAAAAAGTCGGCCTTTTTTTGAACGACGTTCTACGATTTCGCCTTTTCCGCACTTGGGACACTTTACGCCAGTGGCTTTATCTGAATTTATCTTTTTGATTCCTTTGCAGTCAGGATACCTTGAACAGCCTAAAAATGCTCCGAATTTTCCTCTCTTCACTGTCATCGGAGCACCGCACTCAGGACATGTTTCTCCGCTGTTTTCTTTTTCAATTTTCTTTTCTTCGATGGTTTTTTCCGTGTATTTACACTTTGGGAAGTTGCTACAGGCAATAAATTTTCCGAATTTACCAAAGCGTACCAGAAGATCGCCGCCGCATTCGGGACATTTCCTGCCGAGTTTTTCAAGGATATTTTCTTTTTTTATTTCTTTCGTTTTAGTTTCTAGGTTTTGGTGGAAAGGTTTGTAAAAATCACGAAGAACTGATGTCCATTCTTTTTTACCAACAGCGATTTTATCAAAATCTTCTTCAATGGTGGCAGTGAATTTTATATCCATAATTTGCGGGAAGTGTTCAACTAGGAGATCATTTACCAAGAAGCCAATTTCGAGGGGGAATAAGCGGCGTCCCTCATCCTTGTCCACATATTTTCTGTCAATGATTGTGGAAATAATCGGCGCGTAAGTTGAAGGTCGGCCAATTCCGTTTTCTTCAAGGACTTTTACAAGACTAGCTTCTGTATAGCGGGGCGGCGGTGTAGTTTCTTTTTTTTGAGAGATTATTTCCTCAAGATCCAAAAGTTCTTTTTCCTGGAGAGGCGGAAGAAGGTTTTCGGCAACAGGTATTTTTTCTCCGTAGGCTTTCAAGTAGCCGTCAAATTTGACGGTTGAACCATTGGCTTGAAAAGTGTAGCGATTTTGCTTTCCTTGAGCGTCTATCAAGACTCTAACTGAATTAAGAACGGCTGGTTGCATCTGGGAAGCAATCATTCGGCGCCAGATAAGATGGTATAGTTTATATTCTTTAGCCTCGAGAGAGTTTTTTAGGTCAGTCGGCAGAACTTCCGGCTGGGTTGGCCGGATGGCTTCGTGAGCTTCTTGGGCTCCTTTTGACTTGGTTTTATAAAACCGGGGGCTTTCTAGGGCATAGTTTTTTCCAAAAATTTTTTCAATTGTTTTTCTGGCGGCTATTAACGAAGAAAGGGAAAGATTGGTGCTATCGGTTCTCATATAAGTAATGTATCCCTTTTCATAGAGCTTTTGGGCGATCATCATTGTTTGCTTGGCAGAAAATCCCAGCGAATTAATAGCCGCTTGCTGAAGAGTGGAAGTGGTGAAAGGCGGGGAGGGAAGACGTTTTGTTTCTTTTTGAGAGATTTCGGAAACCCTAAAAACCGCTTTTTCTAGTTCCGATTTTATTTCTTGAGCCTGTTTTTCATTTTTAATTGTGGATTTTTTCGTTTTATAATCTCCGGCAAAAAGTTTCAGCGTGATAGTTTCTTCAATTTTTTTTCCATTTTGGCTAACGAGACCTGCTCTAAAACTTGATGAAGGCTGAGTCTTTGTCAAGAGTTTAGCTTCGATAGTCCAATATTCTTCTTTTTGAAATTTCTCTATTTCTCTTTCTCGTTCGCAAATAAGACGTAGGGCAATTGATTGGACGCGGCCGGCCGAAAGGCCTCGCTTGATTTTTTTCCAAAGAAGAGGAGAAAGCTCATAGCCGACAAGCCGGTCAAGAATGCGGCGGGCTTGTTGGGCGTTTACTAAATTAAGATCAATAGAGCGGGGGTTTTCAAGCGCTTCCTCAATGGCTTTCTTTGTAATTTCGTGAAAAACAATCCGGTTTTTTTCCTTAGGATTGAGTTTGAGAATCTCAGAGAGATGCCAAGCAATTGCCTCTCCTTCGCGATCCTCATCGGTGGCCAGGATTACCGATGAGGATTTTTTCATTTCTTCTTTTAATCGAAATACTTTTTCTCGAGATTGAGCGTCTACGACATATTTGGGTTGAAAATTATTTTCAACATCAACTCCCATTTCTTTTTTAGGAAGGTCGCGAACATGGCCAAAAGAGGATTTAACTTTGAAATTTTTGCCTAAAAATTTGGAGATTGTTTTGGCTTTAGTTGGAGATTCGACGATGATTAGTTTCATATCCTTAGCTTAGTGAAAAAAAGTAAGCAATGATGGAAAATAGCTGTAGAGATAATCAAAGTTCATACCAGGGTTTTTGTTTCGACTTTTAGGTTTTTATATAGTTTTGCCCTCCGATGTTTTTTATGACGCCCTCAATTTCAAGCATAGAGAGAATTGAATTAACTTCAGCTGGATTAAGTCTAGTTAATTTCGCGAGCCTGTCAATATGGAGAGGTTCGGCGCCCAAAAGACGCCAAATCTTTTCTTCCTTTTCTGATTTTGGCTCATAGATTTTTTTTATTGTCCTTTGTTCGGCTGAAGAAATATTGAGTTCTTGCAAAATGTCGCTGGCTGATTCAACTAGTTTGGCTCCGTTTTTGACAAGAAGATTTGTTCCAGCTGATTGAGGGGAAAAAATTGATCCCGGAACGGCGAAAACTTCGCGATTGTATTCAAGAGCAAGGCGAGCAGTGATGAGCGAGCCGGAATCAAACGTGGCTTCCGTAACCAAAGTTCCAAGAGCTAAACCAGCCATAATTCGGTTGCGGGCGGGAAAATTTTGCTTGAGAGAAGGAGTAAGGGGCGGATATTCAGTGATAAGAGCACCGTCGTTTTCAAGAATCTCCTGGGCTAGATTGAAATTATCTCGGGGATAGATAGTTTTATCGTCAATGCCAGTTCCAAGAACAGCAATAGTCAAGCCTTCATTTTCAAGAGTAGCCTGATGAGCGATAGCGTCAATTCCAAGAGCCAGGCCGCTCACGATTGTTAGGCCAGCACGGACAAGATCACGGCACAGGCTTTGGGTTACTTGTTTTCCGTAGGAAGTGAATTTTCGGGATCCTACAACAGCTAAAGATTTGTTTTTGAGAATTTCTAAATTTCCTCTCCCATATATAACAACTGGCGCAGAAGGAATTTCTTTTAATTG
>CAZHTL010000104.1:0-3966 GCA_964535415.1 uncultured Bdellovibrionales bacterium
GGCAATAATCCCTAGCCTAGCGACAGGATTTTTGTTTATAGTCTACCCGCAGAAAATCTCGATGGATGGTAAAAAAAATTCCGCACTTGATGCGGGATTCAGAAGATAAAATACAAAAAACTAGACTCTCGCTTTCGCGGGAATTACACAATAGTAAAGAGCGTTTTCCTAAGATGGCATCTTAGGATCTTGGGAATCAGTAAGGAGAGGGAATAATTCTGCCTTTTATTTCTTCGTTCTGCGTGGAATACCTCGGGTGTTTACCTGCTCAGGCAAGCTCAGGGAGCTTTATTTAAAAAATCCTCTTCTTTCGGGTAGAGTGAAATAAAAGATTCTTTTTTCGTTGTCTTTTTCTTTTACGAAATAATAATAGCCTTTGCCAATGTTGTAAGCGGCGGGGAACTGCTCTAGATTATTTTCGAGAACATCGAGACAAATTCTTTTGTCGCGGGTATCAAGTTCAATAAGCTTGATTTTATTTTTTACCGAAAGGAAGACGTGTTCATAGTTAGAGAACCAAAAGACATTATCAATAGGAGTAGACAACCTGATAATAGTTTGGATTTCGTTTTCACTGCGATAAGGCTGGACCTCCCACTGACGGAGAAAAATTACCTTAATTTCGTTATTGCTCCAGAAGAGAAGCTTTTTTCCGTCATCGGAAAATTGAGCACCCATTATTCCATCGCCGATCTTTTGAAGAAAATCGGTGTTTCCATTGTTGTAAACAAAGAGTCTACCGTCTTCAGAGATGAGAACTTGCCTACTTTCGTCATAAACAATTATTCGGGATTTTTCTCCAAGATCTGAGTCTGTAAAAGGGCGGCTGTTAACTTGCTCAATGTGATCGCCGTCCAAGTCGCTCCTCATAAGAATATTGTTTTTTTTAAGAAAATAAATCGAATTTTGGGAAATGTCATAAATGGATGTTTCAGGAACGACAAGATTGAGAGTTTTGTCATCAATATTAAAAGAATAAAGATTGCTTATCTTTCTAATGTCTTTAGCTAAAAAATAAATAACCTTTTTGTCTTTTGGGCTCCACCGGGCTTTTTGTATGTCTTTAAGTTTTATTGCTTCAGATAAAAATAAAGGCTCAATACTTTGTCCGGAGCTGGCAATAAGGTAGTCGCTTTGATTATTGCGGATTACAGGAGCTAGAATCAATTCTTCTTTTGAATTCCATTCTAAATTATCAAGCTTGTTTTTTGAGAAGGTAGCGTCACTTCCGGAAAAAATAAGCTGGTTTTCATTTTTTTTGAAATCAATTACCCAAAGAGAAATTCCTTTCTCAAGTTCCTCGGAATAAGCTACTTTTTTGCCGAAGGGAGAAGGAAAAAACCGCTCAACTTTATGACTTGGAAGTTCGCTTATTTTGAGGTTTTGAGGAACGAGAACAACATTCCAAAATTCTGTGGAGATGCCGCTATGTACCTCAACATTTTTTTCCCAACTGCTATAACCAGGCAGGCTTGCCTGAATATGATAACTTCCAGGTCTTAAGCCCCCAATGGTTATTGAGTTATTAATAATATCCAGATTTTTCCCGGACTGCGGCTTTCCGTTTAAAGAAATATTAACGCTAGTTGGCAGGGACTTTATAGTAATAGCGCCGCTGTGAACAAATATCATTCTTCTTTGGTCAAAACGGTAGCCCTGAGAAAAGAGAATTATAATAGTGGTTGTAATCAAAAAGAACAAGAATAAAAACCAAAAAAGAATTCGACGAAATGTTTTGCTCATACTTTTTTACCCAGCTGAAAAAAATGGGAAAAATGCTTTTAATTTTAGGGTAAGCTTACCTATCCTCCTATGTGGAACACCACGAGTGTCTGTCTGCAAAGCTGTAGCCCGGCGGAAGACCTGCCCCTTGGCAGATAGGCAAACTTAGAGAGTTTCATTTATAAAAGATTTTATCTCGATATTAACTTTTTGTCTATGTAGTCGAGCTAGCCAACCAAAAAACCGGACATTGCCGGTTTTTTGGTTGTTAGATACCTTCACCCTAGTTTTTCAGCTTAGATAAAACAGGATAAGGTAAAAAATAAATGAACAATTTTTATTTAAGTTATTTGAGAAAGTCTTTTTTATCTTAGTTCCGGTACTCTTTTCGAGTACTTCTCCAAGTTTTTCAGCTGTCTTTCATTGAGAGTCTTTGATTTCTCAATAGCTTTGGCAATAGCATCCTTACTGAATTCTCTGGACTCGCCAACCCGAAGAGTTCCATTTTTGACTTGTCGGCGGAGGAAGTCCTCGATATAGATTTTATGTTCGGCGGTAAGACTTGTATCTGGATTTTTTTCCAGGTAGTTAGCCAGAGCTCTTCGGGCCAACTTGGTTACACTGTCTCCCTTCCGAGCAGTTTCTAAGAATGAGCTATCAGTTTCCTTGCTGGTCTCAGTTGGCGTTGTTGATGCTTGTTCGCTTGACTGAACTGAAGGGGCAGTTTTCTCTTCGGCTGCTGGTTGAGTTTCCTTAGCTGTTTCTTCACCGCCGATGACACTAATCTTTCCTTCTCCCTGTTCGGTAGTGACAGTCGATTCATTGGGTACCGCCGGCGGCTGGGTTCTTTTGGAATAAGCATAAATACCTCCGGCAATAGCAATAACAATGGCTACACTTATCAACATTCTCATGTTTTCCTGAAGCCACAGCTTAATACTTTTCCCTCCTTCTTCCGAAGATTCATCTTTTTCTTCCTCGGAATTTTTGGGATCCTTTTCCACTTTTTACACCTGCCTTTCTAGACTTATCTCGCACCAACTCTTAAAACATCACCTATTAATCAACTAAAGACAGGAATTGAGGTTTTCTTGCTTTCACTCGTTAATATTTCTGTTAAAGTGAGAGGAATTGGTGTGAGATTTGAGTTAATTTTTAACGATCTTTAACATAAGGAAATATATCATTTTCTAGGCATTTTTGTCAATTTTCAGTTTTTTTAGTTTCAATAGCTGCTACTCTAGTTTTGCCGGCAAGATCCTTGAAAAAATTGACTTTAGCCTGAGGAAATTTTTGTTTTAGATATTTTTGAAGAGATAATTTTTGTTCGGGATCGATTTCAAAATAACCCATAATCTGTGATCCGCACCCGGAAACGTATAGCTTTTTAATTTGATCAAGAAGTTTTAGGTAATAGCCCAAGCCATTTTTTTGGCTTATTAAAGCGATTTTTGGTTCATATTTTAGGTTTCTTAAATTTTTTCGGTACGATTTTTGAGAAACATAGGGGAGATTGGCAACAATCAGCAGATTTTCAAAATTTGTCTTTTTTTTGAAGAAATAGTCTAGGAGATTAGATTGAACAAACTTTATGGACGAGGCGAGCTTATGTTTCTTGGCGTTCTTTTTAGCCATAAGCAAAGCCTTTTTAGAAATATCAGAGGCCCAAAAATTTGCTCTTTTCCTGATTTTTCTGGGGATGTTTTTTACTAAGGAAATGATGATGTTACCTGAACCTGTTCCAATATCAATGATATGGAGTTTAGAAGTCGGGAATTGAGATTCGAAGATTTTTTTTAAGGCCAATTCCACTAATAGTTCTGTTTCAGGGCGGGGAATGAGGACGTCTTTGCTCACATCAAACTCTAAATCAAAAAATTCCTTTTTATTTAAAATGTAAGCAATAGGCTTGCCCTCGATCCGTCTTTTTGCTAAAGACTTTAATTTCTTTATTTGAGCTGTGCTAAGTCTTTTTTCTGGATAAGTGAAAAGATACTCTTTTGGTTTTCTAAGAAGATAAGACAAAAGAAGTTCCCGGTCCAAAGAAGCCATATTTTTGAAGATTTCTTCGTTTCGCAAAACTTGTTGGATAGTCACACTTAGAAGTAAGATTAATTTTCAATTTTCAATTATCAACTCTCGGTTGATGATTAATGATTACATTTTCAATTATCTAGATTCTTGGATCTAGTTAATTATATGTTTAGTTCCATGAGATTATTAACAATATCAAAAGCTCTTTAG
>CAZHTL010000105.1:0-12582 GCA_964535415.1 uncultured Bdellovibrionales bacterium
TTTTTTATCCTCCAGAAAAAATCTGGCGGATCTTTACTACTACTGGTACTACTGGCAAGTCCAAGATTATCTTTCGAGAACTGATTGACAGTCAAAGTCGGGGAGTTTTGGCGGTTTGGTATCATTTGTTCAAGCGGATTGATTATTGGCCCAAGCGGGTCGGCATTTTTCGCCCCGCGCGGGGACTGGCGGCTTCCGGACCGATAATCGAAAAAGTCATGGAACTGCTAAAAATTCCTTACTTTTCCTTGAGTCCGGAGGCAGGAGTCGAAGCGGCAAAAGATGCTTTTTTGTCTCTCAGTCCTGATCTTTTGATTACTTCACCTTCTTTTGCACTGGGAGTTCTTCGGGAGCTCAAAAAAGAAAGGAAAACTGTCAAAAATTCGAGACTTAGAAAAATAATCACTACTGGCGAGAAACTTTTTCCTTTTCAGCGCCGAAGTTTGGAAAGTGCTTTGGGAGTGGAAGTGATTAATGTTTATGGGGCAGCTGATCCAAGTGTTTGGCTAGGATCGGAATGTCGAGAACATAGCGGGCTTCATATCTTTCCCTATACTTCCTATCTTGAAGAGAGAAAGGAAGGTTTACTAGTTACTCCTTTTGCTAACCGGGCGATGGCTTTGATTAGATATAAAGTGGGAGATGTTGTTACTCTTGATTACTCAAGATGTAGTTGCGGTCGAACTCTTCCTCGAATTACTTCTATTTTTCGAATTGAGTCTCCAACTGAGCCAAATGAAAGCTAAAAAAAGAAAAAAATGGTCGCAGAAAATTGCAGAAAAGAGCAATGCGCTGGATCTTGAGCCGGGTGTTTTTACTTGGAAAAGTCCAAGAAAAATTGCAGAATCACTGACGAACTCGGCTTTGGCAAGTACTCGCCGCAAGGCGCCGCCGTTCCAGTCTGCGATGTCAATGCTTAATTTTTATATCAATCGGGCCGGGAAAAATCTTGATCCAAAACAAAAAGTGATTTTGAATAAAGCGAAGGAAGAATTGAAAAAATTGAGAAATAAAAAAGAGGGAAAACAAGTAATATAGTATGTAATTAGTTAATGTAAAAAATATGACTGAACTAAGTCAAGTTTATAAGTGTGCAAAATGCGGAAATATTGTGGAAGTTTTACACACGGGGGCAGGGGAGCTTGTTTGTTGTGGCGAGCCAATGAACCTTCAAAGAGAGAATACAATTGACGCGGCAGTAGAAAAGCATGTGCCGGTGATTGAAAAAACAGAAAAAGGCTTCAAGATAAAAGTTGGAGCAGTAGCGCACCCGATGGAGGAAGAGCATTATATTGAATGGATTGAAATTATAGCTGATGGGAAAAATTATCGAAAGTTTTTAAAACCCGGCGACAGTCCTGAAGTAGAATTTTGTCTTGAAGCAAAAAATATCATTGCCAGAGAATATTGCAATTTACACGGTCTTTGGAAAGGATGAAATTTATTTTTGTCTATATTACCAGTCCTACTCAAAAGGAAGCCGAGAAAATAGCCAAGCATCTTCTCAAGAAGCGTCTGGTGGCTTGTGCTAATTTTTTTCCCGTCAAAAGTTTTTATTGGTGGGAGGGAAAAATTAGAAATGAAAAAGAATTTGTATTGATTGGGAAAACCGAGGAGGGGAATTATCAAAAAATTGTCAAAGAATTGGGAGAGATTCATTCCTATTCAATTCCCTGTATTGCCAAAATTCCAGTTTTTTTTAATAAAGAATATGGGAAATGGTTAAGAAAGGAAGTTGATAAATTTAGCTTTCAGTTTGTATAAATCTAAATCTTAAACCCAAAGTCCAAAACGGTATTGAAATTCTGATGATCAAAATTCAGAACTTGTTTTTTGAAAATTGGAATTTATTTGGGATTTTAGTGCTTGGGATTTGAAAATTTTTTTCTTAGGGTAGCACTTTGGGAAGTAATAAGGTAAAACTTCTCGGGACGAAACAGCGATTTGAATAAATTTCGGTTTTCAGCTAGAGTTTTGTTAACTTAAATGTCCTCTGATATTGAAGAGATAAAAAATAGGATAAATATTGTTGACCTGATCAGCGAATATATTCGTCTTCAAAAAGCAGGGAGTCACTGGAAAGCTCTTTGTCCTTTTCATAATGAAAAAACCCCCTCTTTTATGGTAAGTGAAGAACGACGTAGTTTTCATTGCTTTGGTTGCGGTAAAGGCGGGGATGTTTTCACCTTTATAATGGAAATGGAAGGGATTGGTTTCCGGGAAGCGCTTGAACAGCTGGCTCGCAAAGCCGGTGTGGAGCTAAAAAGAATTGAAAGAGGGAGTCAGGAAAAAGAGAACTTAAGGCCGAGATTATACTCTATTTTAGAGTTAGCAACAAAATGGTACGAGAAGAATCTTTGGGAAGGAAAAGGTCGGAGTAAGGCGCTAAAGTATTTACAAGATCGGGGTCTTGTTGGCGAAACAATCAAGAAATTTCGGCTAGGTTATGCGCCGGAAGGGTGGAGAAATTTGCTGGAATTTCTACTGAAGAAAAATTATAAAATTGAAGAGATCGCGAGGACAGGGCTACTTGTTGAGAAAAATCCAAAATCCAAAATTCACCCCCCAAATGAATTCCAAGCACCAAATCCCAAAATTCAAAACATTGATTTTTACGACAGATTTAGAAACCGAATTATATTTCCTATCCAGGATATTTTAGGACGGGTGGTTGGTTTTGCGGCTCGGGTGGCACCCGGCGGAGACGAGAAAACAGCCAAATACATCAATACTCCCCAAACAGAGCTTTACGATAAAAGTCGAATCCTTTATGGATTGAATTTTGCCAAAACGGAAATTAAGAAAAAGGATGAAGTTATAATAGTAGAGGGAAATATGGACGTGATCGCTTCTCAGCAAGCAGGTTTTTTAAATACAGTGGCTGTTTCTGGAACAGCTTTTGGAACTGAACAGATAAAAATTATCCGACGCTATACGGAGAATATCAAAATGGCTTTTGATATGGACGAAGCCGGCCAAGCGGCGGCGAAGAAAAGTATCAAAGTTTGTCTCGAGAACGACTTGAATGTTAAAATAGTCCTGTTGCCTAAAGGTAAAGATGCGGCGGATGTCATTCGCGAAGATAAAACCATTTGGGAAAAGGCACTTGAAGAAGCTAGAGAAGTTGTTGAATATTTCTTTGAAGATGCTTTTTCGCGTTATGATCCTAATATTTCAGTTGATAAGAAAAAAATTGCCAGGGAGCTTTTGAATATCTTGAAAGATATTGCTAATCCAGTTGAGAAAGGGCACTGGATTAGAAAACTAGCTGAAAGGCTCGAGGTTGACGAGAAAGCGTTGCTTGAGATTTTAGAAAAGACAAAAAGTAGACAGAACACCAGCAGCGAAAAAAAAGATATTGTTTATCCGTATCTAGAAAAAGAAAAAGCTCTTGAAAGAAGAATAATTGGTCTTTTATTTGCTTTTCCTCGAGAGACGAAGAGACAAAGAATTGCTCTTGACCCAAAAGATTTTTCCAAAGAAATAGGAAAAGTAATTGAAAAATTGAAAGAAAAGGAGCTGGAAGAAGATCTTGGAGAGACAAAAAAAATAGCTTTTGACTTTGAATCCCAAAGACTGATTGATGAAGCTGTTTTTGAAGTTGAGGTGGAAAGAAACGAAAACAGAATTCCATTTCCTGAAAAAGATCTTGAGGAAGCCTTGAAGAGGTACAGAAAGATAAAGATTAAGGAAAAGATAGCTAAGTTTTCAAAGAAGGTAAAAGTGGCAGAAAAAGCTGGTGATAAAGAGGCAGTAAAAATTCTTCTTCAGGAAATTCAAGACTTATCAAATCAGGTCGATAAATAATTTTTTTATTTCTTTTAACCCCTTTTACGCTATGGCTAGAAAGAAAAAAAAGAGAATTTTGAAGAAAAAAACCACGAGAAAAAAAGGAGTGGTCAAAAAGTTGAGAAAAAAGATATTAAGAAAAAAAAGGGCAGAAAAAGCCGCCCGAAAACGACAGACTTATTCCAAGAAAGTTTCTTTATTAAAAAAGTCGGTTAAGAGAGAGAAAAAAGAGGAGGGCTTAAAAAGCGAAAAGGAAGAATTAAGTGAACTCGTGAAGCTTGGAAAACAAAGAGGCTTTGTTACGGAGGACGAGATTCTTCGGGTTATTCCGGAAGTGGAAAAAAAATTGGCGGAGGTAGAAGAACTTTATGAAAGACTGGAAAAAGCTGGGGTAAAGGTAATAAGCTCTGATGAGGTTATCAGAAAGGATATTGAGAAAGAAGAAGGAGACAGAGAAAGAAAAATTGAGAGCATTGATATTCCGTTGGATCTCGATGACATCTCTTCTGACTCGGTACAGATGTACCTTCGAGAAATTGGACGAGTCCCTCTTCTTACTAGCGAGGAGGAAGTTCAGCTTGCCAAGAGGATTGAGAAAGGAGATCTAGCAGCTAAACAGAAGCTTACCGAAGCCAATTTGAGGTTAGTAGTTTCAATTGCTAAGAAATATGTTGGCCGAAGCGCTAACCTATCGCTCCTCGACCTTATTCAAGAAGGAAACATTGGTCTTTTTCGGGCAGTGGAAAAATTTGATTATCGAAAGGGGTATAAATTTTCAACTTACGCCACCTGGTGGATTCGTCAAGCTATCACTCGGGCTTTGGCTGATCAGTCAAGAACTATCAGGATACCAGTCCATATGGTTGAAACTATCAATAAATATACTCAAGCCACTCGCCGACTTGTTCAAGAATTAGGACGCGATCCTCTTCCAGAGGAAATTGCAGCAGAAATGGGAATTGAGGTGGAGAAAGTGCGTCATATTATGAAAATTTCGCAAGAGACAGTTTCCATTGAAACCCCAGTTGGTGACAGCGACGACGATTCAATTTTAGGAGATTTTATTGAAGATACCGAGACGGTTATGCCGCATCAGAGCGCCGCTCGCAAGCTTCTAGCTGATCACATTGATTTAGTATTGAAGGATCTAACTCCTCGCGAGCAGAAAATTTTGAAGATTCGTTTTGGTTTGGAAGATGGAGTAACTCATACCCTAGAAGAAGTTGGTCACGAATTTGGTGTTACCCGTGAGCGAATTCGGCAAATTGAAGCTAAAGCACTCGAAAAAATCAGAGAATCGGGTCTAGTAGAAAAACTAAAAGATTACTAACCTTTTTGCTATCCGCGGTATTGCCCATTTTATATTATCAAAAGAACATCTCGTTTTATTGCCGGGGGTTGTTCTTGTTTTTTCTATGCAGAATACCCAGCACTTGGCAGCCGACAGGTCTTCTCTTAGCCAATGAGGTAGATAAGGGTGGAAGAATTTCATCGCGAGGTCAATAATTTGATCTTGAATTCCGGAAGTGCTTTTCCTGAATTTTCCTGAAGATTATCGCTCTTTTACCTGATTGTAGGAAATTTATAGAAAATTAACAGAGTCTAACTTTTTATGCATATGCACAAAAATGACAAATGCGAAAACTGACTATTATTTATATTTATACATAGGTTGCGCATTGTATCATCTTGTTTTTTATAAAATCTTGTAGAAGTTTATGGCAACATCCGAAATCCATTTTCTGACATCCGTTGTTCTGTGGCCAGCGCAAGAAGAGCCGCATTTCCAGGAGATGGCCTGAGCCGGTGTCCGCACTCCTTTGGCAATCATTTTTTCAATTTTTTTGCTTACGGCTTCCACGGCTTCCTCTGGAGAATTAAAACAACTATATCCTCCGGGAGTAGTTTTTCCGCCTCCTTTGAATCCCCAGTAGTTATAACAATCTCGTCCGCCTAGTTTGGGAGAATAGATGCCAAACTTGCTTTCTTTCATCGCGATTCCAACTAAGAAGGCAGCCACTGGTCGCGGTTTTTGAGAGATAACTTCTGTCATTGCGGCCATCGGAGTGTTTTTTAAAATTTTCTCAAGATCTTCTTTAAGAACGTTGGCATTCGGCGCCAGCGTCTTTTGAGCGAGATTTTTTTGGTATTCTTTGTTTTCAAAAGAGCAGACTTTTTCAGTATTTTTTGCGAGGTTTGTTTGAATTAACTCTATTTTATAATTATCTTTAATTGGAAGATTATTAGTTAAGTCTGGTGTTTTCGAAAAAGCGTTTTTGGAGATAAAAACTAGTGCCAGAAGCACGATCGCAATCAAAACCGGAAGATATATCTCCTGTTTTCTCCAAAGGTGATTTTTTATTATTCTTCCTCCTTCTTTGGAAAGATAGATTATTTTTTCTAGCTTGTCTTTCCAAAAATTTTTCTGTTTTTCGAGTTGAGAAATAAGCCGATTGCGCTTATTTGTATACCAAAAAGATAAAAGTTCGTTGAGAGTTAAATAATGACTATTTTTTAGAAGAAGATTCTTGTTTTCTTGGGAATAAGGGAAAACATCAAAGAGTAATTTGGTGGAGTGGAGCCAGCTAGCATGAGGAGCTTGGCAAGAATAATTCGGATTGTAGATTGTATAATTTCTCTTTTTTTGAGTTTTGGTATAAATCCCCCCATAAAAAGCGGATTTACTCCAGTTACTCATTGGCAAATTTTTCAAAAATTATCTTTGACTAAAAGGGTCTCTTGAAGCCGCTTTTAGCTAGTTAGTTCACCCGCATTGCCGCACTTGCTGCCATGACTACTGTCAGGCTATCGGGCTAGTAAAACGATGCAGGTGGACAATAAAAAAAGAATAGCACTAATGGCTATTCTATTTTTGACAAGCCTTATGCTAGCAAAAGCAACTAGCAGTGTCAAGCCAGATTTCTTTTTTTGGTCTTTTATAAGCCAAATTATGACTTTTCTTTTGAGTTGATTTTATAGAAATTGAGACTAACATCGGCAATCCACTTGCGAACATTTTCTGGTTTATCCCAGGAGCAAGTCGAGCCGCATTTCCAGACGACCATACTAGAAGGGTTGGTTCGACCGCTCTCAACCAGCTTGGCGATCCTTTTTCCTACTATTTGAATGGCTTCAGCCGGAGAGTTAAAGCAGGTATATCCTCCGGGAGTAGTTTTTCCGCCTCCTTTGAATCCCCAATAGTTATAACAATCTCGTCCGCCTAGTTTGGGAGAATAGACGCCAAACTTGCTTTCTTTCATCGCGATTCCGACCAGAAAAGCGGCCACAATGCGAGGCTGTTTGGCAATATAGGGAGCCATTTTTTCCATTGGCTGGCCTTTTATATGCTTCAAAATTTCAGCTTCAAATTCTTCTGTTTTTACTTCGTTGATTTTTTCAACGAGGCTTGCAATAACTTCTTCATTGGCTAATCTTAGAGATATTTCATTTTCTTCCTCTTTTGAGTTCATAACGCCAGCTACTTGTCCCTCTAGTTGTTCATTATCTTGGGACGGAGCGACAATTGATGGACTGGATTGTTTTTGGAAATAGAAAGAGGAGAAAAACATCGCCAGAGAAGCTAAGGCAAGACCCGTATAAACTTTCCAATTGCCGATAGCAAAAAGAGAAAAAACAGATTTTTTTTGCCAGTTAATAGCATTGAGAGTGGCGGAAAAGTAAGCTTGTTTCTTTGATATCCCATCGAGGTTTTTTATTTCGCGAATTCGATATTTCACGTGACAGCCTTTTTTGATTTGAATAATTTTTTCGGAAGAAGCAAAAAATTTTTTTGGAAGACCCTCTTCAAAGTATTCTCTTCGGCCATCGGAAAATATAACCGTTACTCCCAACGGGTTATTTTCAATTCTTCGAAGGTATTCGCGCGCTTTTTCTATTTTAGAGAAAGTATACTTGTATTGAGGGCGGTTTCGGAAATCGACAAGACAATACATTATAGATAGACCTTTTTAGCGGTTAGCAACTTTTAGTTTATAAGAAAAAGAAAGATTTAGCAAATAGAATTTTTAGCCAGATTTTCAATTTCTAAATGATCAAATTTTACAACTTTTTGGGATTGAAATTAAACTAGTCTATTAATTGAAAATTGATAATTGATCATTGAAAATTAAAGAGATGGGTTTTGGCAAAGTCATTGGTAAAGCACCAATACCTTTCTTGCTCCAAGATGAATATCTTTTGCGTTCCAATCATGCATATTTTTCATAATCACCTCTTTTTTGTAGGCATAAGAATCTCCTTTGCGGGTTCCAACGTCATTAGTGATGAAGTTTTGAGTATCATAGCCTTTAATAACCAGCATATGATAGACTGGACCCGGAGGAGTAAAATTAGGGTTTCCAATATCACGTCCGGCCAGAGGGACAATCACTGGATTCCCAGCGGCGATTTCTGACTCAATTTCTTCAAGAGTTGGGTTATCTATAACCCGGCTTTTTATTTTTCCTTCAAAATAGATATCTACTAGTCTTTTTGTTTGGGCAATTGTTGTGCTTTCCCATTCACCGATTTCCTCTTTTTCAATTTTTTGCATTTTTTTGAGTTCAGTTTCAAATTGGCCTTGGGTCAATTTTTTCCCTTCAAGATATAAACCAGCATTAAGAACCGAAGCTTCTTCGCACATTTCTTCGTGAAAATGATCCCATCTCGAAAGCGGAGCTTGAGAATAAAAAGGAATATCAAGTAAAAATTTTTCTAGGATTTTTGGAGAGGATTCTTTTTTATGTATTGTTCTGTCTTCTTTTGGATCATTGTTTAGTGGGGATTTTGATTCACCTATTTTTATTTTAGAAAGAGGCGGATAAGTGTTTTTTTCAGTAGTAATTGTTTTTTTGGGTTTAGACAAAATAAAATATAACCCAATAAGTGTGGAAATTATAAAGATAGGCACTATTTTTTGGGGTTTTATGTGCATCTTATTTATTGTAGCCCTTTGTTGGAAATTTGCGCAAACAAAAAACCCGCCCCTTTAGGAAAGGGGCGGGGTAAATTCTGAGTTTTAATTAGTACCGATCTCTTCGGCCACCGCCGAATCTCCGGCCACCGCCGAAATTTTTGCGTCGGTTGCGATTGCAGGATTGGCAGTAAAGTCGGCCATAAGTGCCGTCATCGCGCTGAGTAGGCTCGAAGGGGAGTTCCATAATATCTACCCCACATTCTGTGCATTTGAGACCGAGTGCCGATACGTCGTGCATCTGGCGCTGAGGGCGATTGTTTTGATAGTTCATTTTGTTCGCCTAACTTATTAATAATTTTGACCTTTGGGGGTCAAAATAGCTCTAACTTAGGCGAACGACTTTTCTTGTATTCTTATTAAATAATTTGAATACTTACGCCTAACTCGAAACTGGTAATAAGGGTAGTCTATTGGGAAGTGTTTGTCAAC
This sequence comes from uncultured Bdellovibrionales bacterium, assembly GCA_964535415.1. Taxonomy (GTDB): domain Bacteria; phylum Patescibacteriota; class Minisyncoccia; order Moranbacterales; family UBA11712; genus CAZHTL01. Next base: position 9,194 of record CAZHTL010000105.1, read on the forward strand.
TATTGTAAATTAGGATAAAGCCCTGAATCCCACATCAAGGGGGCGATAAAACAATCTCAACGGCTAATTTCATTATGAAATTACGAAATGATAGTATTTTTCGGCTTGCTATGGTTAGGTAATTCATTTTTATTAAGAATTAATAAGAAAATTCCTGTGAATATTGTTGCAATACTAAACCACTGCCCAATCGTGAGTGAGAAAAAAAACCAGCCATTGTCCGGTTCGCGGAAGAATTCACAGACAAAGCGGGCAATTCCGTAGCCTATCAAATAAAAAGCGGTGAGATAACCGGCTGGAAACTTAATTTTTCTGATACTCCATAAAATAATAAACAATAGAATTCCTTCTAAAAATGCTTCGTAAAGCTGCGAAGGGTGGCGAAGTTGTCCTGAAAGATCAGCCGGGAAATACATTCCCCAAAACTTGTGAGTGACTCGCCCATACAGTTCTCCATTGATAAAATTCCCCAAGCGTCCGAAAGTGAAAGCCAGCGGGACAGCGGGGGCGAATAGATCTGAAAATGCCAGCATTTTGCTAAAGTTAAGCTTTAGCGGTTCGTCAAGACTTAGCTTTAGCCGAAAAAAAATAAAAAACGCGATCGCGAGTCCAACAAATCCGCCAAAATAACTCATTCCGCGAATTCCAATATATTGCCAGTGATTGTGAATGTCAAAAGGCAGAAGAATTTCTGAAGGGTGTTTTGAAAAATAATTCCAGTCATAAATAAAAACATCTCCCAGTCGCGCGCCCAGAAGAAGCCCCAAAATTCCCCAGGGGAAAAATTCCTGAACAATTTCAAATGAGAAGTTTAAGTTTTCTGTCCGGATTCTGTATCGGACTAGAAAATAAACAATCGCAAAAGCAATCAAATACATTACCCCGTACCAGCTAATATTTATTGGTCCAATACTAAAAGCAACCGGGTTTAGCTTTTGGGGCAAGTTTTGCCATGCAGTAAGCATAATTTATGTTTGACTTGGGCTGTTTTAAATAATATATTAAACGTCTTTTTGTAGTGAAAGGATTTACTGAAACTTATTTTGAAAAAGTAAAAGTATTCAGCAGGGTTCCATCCGAATCGTAAGTTTCAACAGTAATTTCTTGTCCGTTTATTTTAACTAAGCCAAAGCGCCCCTGACCCTGGTTCGCGTATTCGGCGACGCCTTTGACGGGAAGTTCGTGATTGAATGAGTCGGTGCTTCCAAAAATGAATTGGTAAATGTTTCCAATTTTCCGGCGGCTGACAAGGTGCTCGTGGCCGCTGAAAACCGCTGTTACTTGATACTTTTCCAAAATTTGCCAAAAAGCATTGCGCTCAGTGGGTTCAGCGTCTAGACTTTCGTTTATTTTGGAACTCACTGGATAAGCCGGTTCGTGAAAAAAAACAAAAATGTTTCCTTTTTTGTTTTTAGAAAGATCCTGTTCGAGCCAGGAACGCTGAGTGGAATTTATAACGTGAAAATCTGGCTTGTCGCTGTCGAGGAAAACAAAATGGGAATTTTTGAAGTCAAAAGAGTAGACCATTTCTGAAAATCCGCCCGGTCCGTTAGTGGGAAAGTCGAAAGTATTTTGCCAAAACAGGTCGCATTTATCCTGATTAGCTATTCGGTCATGATTTCCCTGAACGGCATAAGTTTTTGAGGCCAACTCGCCGAGAACTTTTTTCCAATTAATGTAATCTTGAGCGTCCTCATTTTCTCCTCGGCAATTGCTAACAAGGTCCCCAACGGCAATCACCAAGTCAGGATTGCGCTCTTTTATCTTCGCAACTGCTTTTTGAAAATTTCCTTGAGAATTATTGGACTTGAAGGATTGGGTATCGCCAAGAACAGCGAAAGTGAAATTATCTTCGCTGTTTACCACTCTTTCCTCAATCTTTTTTTCGATGAAATTAGGTGGAGAAGGAAGCTGATTTTGAATGTTTTCTTCATTTGTTTGAACAACTGACTTTTTGGGTTCCAAATCAACAACTCCCTTGAACGAATTCAAAAATCTTTGATCAACATCATTTCCTATTTCTGCCTGAGAGGGAAGAATTTTTGAATTTTTAGCTCTTAAAAACAAAAATCCTCCTAACGAAAGCAAAAGCACGACTAGAAAAATTATCAGAAACAATCTTTTCATCTTTTTTGAGTTTAGGCTTTTTTAGCAACCTCTTCATTTGAGTAATTTTTCTTGATTAGTTTATCACAAAAGGTCTTGTTGCTAAATAGCCGATCGAGGGCAAGGGAAGCCTAAATCTTGTTTGAGGAAATTGTTGTCAAGAGACAGTCGAAAATTCAAATTTGGATTATAAATAATCACTATTTACCTTAATCACTGGCGATTGGTTTGGTTGTTAGTCGGAGGTTATTATTTTTTGCCAAATAACAATTGGAATTTAATTTTGACTTCTTTTTTGGAAGTATTTTGAACTAGATTGCTGAAAACAGAGTAGTCTAAGAGAAACACAAAAGGCACAGCTAAGTTTTGCTTTGGCTGTTTTTTTAACGAAAACTTCTTCTTTAGTTCAAAGTGTCGCTTTTAGAAAAAGCCAAATATGGCATAAAAATAATCGGGATAAGGGCGGCTAAAATTCCAAAAACTGCAGGTTTTCCAAGTCGTTTGGCAATATCCATCCAGATAACAAAGCTCAAAATTATTCCCACCAGGTTAATAATCGGTACTAGGAAAAAAACCAGCCACTACAGCGGACGCTGGGCAATTTGAAGCATCAAGATGAGATTTAAAATCGGAATCCAGGCAAACCAAGCGTTTTCAGTATTGGTTCGATTAGCAATTTTCATAAGGGAGATTGCCATCACAACGTATACGGCTATTAATAAAATCAGGAAAAACAAAAGCATTCCACCAAAAAGAGCTGTTACCACTCCAGTCATTTCCGGCGGTACATTACCTAAGTATTGGTAATTATAGGTTGGGTCCATAGGTCACCTCCAATCTAATTTCCAAGTTTATTCTTTGAGTTTTTTCCGAAAAAATAAATTTTTTCTGGTAGACAAGGCTTTTTGATGTCTAAATGTTGCTGGTGTGCGATAAGCCGGTCGGCCCCTTTTACTTCCTGTTTTGTGATAACTTCTCATAGAACTAATCTAAAGTTAATCATGAGTTTCCACGCTAAACTAAAATTTTCCTTGACGAAGGCTTAATCTTCGTTAAATTTCTTGGCGTATCCAATTGGTAGGATGGCAATGGGTATTTCTTTTTCTGAAAGACCTAAAATTTCTCTGATTTCATTTTCATCGAAAGCTCCAACCCAGCAAGCGGAAAGGTCAAGATCGACTGCCTGAAGCCAGGCAAAGCTAGCAGCGATGGTGGAATCTTGAAGAGCATATAGATTTTTCCCTCGCTGGCCGTATTTTTGAGCAGAGATTTCTGGAAGAGCT
>CAZHTL010000106.1:0-7697 GCA_964535415.1 uncultured Bdellovibrionales bacterium
GTGGAGAGAACTACCCGAGCCGTCATTCTCGTTCCTCTTAAAAGCAAGGAGGCGGAACATGTCAGAAAGTCATTTGAGAGAGAATTGAACAGATTGTCCGAAGACATGCGTCGGACTTTAACCTACGATCAGGGCTGGGAGATGGCGGAGCACGAAAAACTGACTGAACGGACAAAAATTCAGGTTTATTTTGCTCACAAGGCCAGTCCCTGGGAGCGTGGCACGAATGAAAACACCAACGGACTCATTCGGCAATTCTTTCCGAAAGGCACCGACTTTTCAAAGATCTCCCGTCGAGAGATTAAGAAGGTTCAGAATCTTCTCAACGGCAGACCTCGAAAGGTTTTAAACTGGCAAACTCCAAATGAAGTTTTTAACAGTTTGTTGCGTTAGATTTTAGTTTCTAAGTTACATTTACCTTAATAAAAGGAAAAATTGATTTGTTTTCCCCGTTTTCCTAAGACTTAGTCTTAGGAAAACAACTTAAAAGGGTGATTTAAAATCCTTAAAAAACTGAAGTTTAGAATCCTTTTCGGAAAGAATTGGATCTTTAATTGGCCAATCTATTCCTAGATCTGGATCACTCCAAACGATTCCCGAGTCTGCTTCCGGAGCATAGAAATTATCCACCTTGTATATAAAATCGGTGTTATCCTCAAGAGTAAGGAAAGCATGAGCAAATCCACGCGGAACAAAAAGCATCCGAAAGTTTTCGGCGGAGAGTTCAAAAGCTTCCCATTTTCCAAAAGTGGATGATTGGCGACGAAGGTCGACAATCACGTCGTACACTTTCCCCCGCGTCACTCGCACCAGCTTTGCTTGAGCATAAGGAGGTAGTTGGAAGTGTAAACCACGCAAAATCCCCTTTTTCAAGGAGAGAGAATGATTATCTTGAACAAAATCAGCCTCAATTCCATTTTCGGCAAAAACTTTTTTGTTCCAAGATTCAAGGAAAAAGCCTCTTTCGTCCCGAAAGATTTTAGGTTTGATGAGGTATGCTCCTTGAAGCGAAGTTTTAACAAATTCCACTTGATTCAAGTTTTAACAAGAGCCCAACCCTTGTCACTCTTGCCAAGACTTTAGCTAACTTTTTAAGCATATCTATATTACTCCAAATGGCCAAAAAAATCAAAGTCTGCACTCTAAGTAAGATCAATACCAGAAAAGTATATTATAAATGCGATCGCATTTATAATATATCGTCTAAGAATTAAGAAAAGATAGAGGTGAAGAAAAAATTTTTTCCTAAGATGTCGTCTCTTAGGAAAAATTGAGGAATGAAACCACAAGATGAATTCCAAATTCACCTAATAAAATTTTAAATGCCTAAATATCAAAATTAAATTTTGCTATTTAGCCTTTTATTAGATTAATCAGGTGAATTTAATTTTCAGACCTATTTAAGGCAAATTTTATTCAGATGGACTTTGGATTAATTATCAATTTTTCAATTGAAAATTAACAAATCGAATCTTAATTGATAATTGAAAATTGAAAATTGATTATTTATATCCAACTGAGTGAAATCTGCCTCGGACAAGTTTGAGTTTTGAAGATTAGATTGAAAATTATAGTAGACAATTCTTATCTTCATAATTCCCCTCGCATCAATTTGTTAAGCCGCTCTTTTACTTCTTCGTCTGTTGGCTCACGATATCCAGCTTGAGAAACATCCTGGGCATCCGCTACTGGCAGATTATCTGGCGCAGAATCAACTGGGTAAAACAATTTTTTTTCTTCTTGAGTGGATACTTCTATTATTGGCTCGGAAGTAATTGGGGGAGAAGGTATTTTTTCTCTCTTTTCAGCCAATTTAGCTAAATCCGGCTTTGACGGCATCGGCGCTGGCGAAACGGAAATAGGTTCAGGTTCAGGAGAAATTTTCTTTCTTTCCTCAGCTATTTTCCCTTTTTCCGCTAAAAAAGATCCCCAAAAAAGCCAATAGAGCAAATAAAGAATAGCTCCGCCTCCAAAACCCCAAAGAGAATTTTTTCGCAAATCCGGCTCCACATAACCTGCCGAAACCTCTGGCTCACCTACCAGCTTATATTTGAAAGGAGATCCACCATAGAGATCACGCGCGTATTCATTTACCTGATGAGGAATTCTAACTATAAGATCCTCAATGGCTTGAATGTCTTTTTCCCCGCTTTTAAATTTCACTAAAACTATTGAAGAATCTTTAACTACTTTCGCGCCAACAAAATTTGACCGAAAATTTTCAAAATAATTCTTCTGAAAAGTGTCGCTATTTATGATCCAAGTTGTATTTCCTACTTCTTCAGCCAAATTTTGGGAAGCAGAAGCCGGCTGACCAGAAGGAAAAACAACAATTCGACCACTCACCTGCCAAGATTTAGGCAAAACTAAAGAAACAGCAAAAACCGCCAGCGCCGCCAATGCGCCGGACAAAAGAAAATTAGAAACAATTCTTTTGAAATTAAAAGTGTTCAGCATATTCATAAACCTTACGCTCAAAACTCAAGACCTAGTTTTTAGCTTGTTTAAGAAAAATGTTTCAAAGCTAAAGACTAAACCCCCTCCTTCCCAATAGCAATAGAAATTTAGCTTGTTTTATTCTCCTTTTACTCTAAGATTATCTTTACATCAAAAAAATAATGTCCTTCAACTAACAATCAGACTAATTGCTAATGACCAAGATAACTGGTGAATTTTGCAAACCAAAAATTATCTTTTTTCTAGAGTGCCCTTTTCCCTTTTAATAAAATAGTAAAATTTGTTTGGCGACAGTGGGCCTATTTACCCTACAAAATTCGATTGCGACGAGCAAAGCTCACTTCCCGCTGAAAATTTTTCTTTGACTTTTCTTCTATCGCTTCAAGATAAACGGCTTCTATTTCTGCAGCAATCTTATCCCAATTATAATCCTCTTTCACCATCTGGCGAGCTTTTTCACCCATTATTTTGACCGTAGCAGGTCGATTGATAAGATACTCAAGTTTACTCATCAGATCAAAAACATCTCCTGTTCGAAAAATAATCCCGTTTTCCCTAACTACAGAAGTATTCTCCTTTATGTCACTCACTACCGGCGCTAGTCCCGCTCCCATCGCCTCAAGAAGCGCCAGTGAAAGCCCTTCCGCCCGGGAAGGCTGGACAAAAAGATAGGCGTTCTTATAAAGCGCGGCTAATTTTTCCCCTTTTTGGACTCCGGCTAGAATAATATCTTTTCGACCGCGAACTAGGGATTTTATCCTTTTCACATAGTCATCCGTGTAACTGCCTCCCCCAGCAATTACCAGTTTCCAGTCACGGTCTATCTTTTGCATTGCCTTTAAATTCACAAACGCCTGAATAAGAGTATGAATTTCTTTGTGCGCAACCAGGCGACTGACCGAGAGAAGGTATCTTCCGCGCTTGAGATTCCATTTCTTGAAAAGACTAAGAGAACCAGCTTTCTTGAATAAAGTAACTCCATTGGGTATCACCAAAGAGTCTTTTTTATACTTTTCTAAGCCATAATTTCTCAACTCCTCAGTAACCGAAATTGTTTTGTCGGGAATCCTAAAAGTGAGATATTCTCCCAATTTCAAATAAGCCCGAGCCAAAAATCCCCATTTCTGGTGTTTATAATCCTGAGACTGATAGGTAGAAATAACCGCTGTTTTTCGACCCACTAGTTTTGGTATAAAAGAAAGAGTAGAAGGACCAAGAGAATGATAGTGAATTACATCATAATTTTGAAACAAGGCGTGAATAGTTGAAAAGAAAGTATGACTAATAGCATCCAGGTGCTTCGTTTTGATTGAAGGCAAATGAATCAAATTCACTCCCTTGTATTTTTTCAAATTCCGGGGAGTATAGTGGTTTCTGACATATACAAAAACCTCATGACCGCGCTTGACCATCCTCACTGCCACCTCGTCAACATATCTTTCTACTCCCCCAACATGAGCTGGTATTCCCTTCTGTCCGATGTAGGCTATACGCATAAAAATTGCAAATTTTACCAATTATCAATCGGGATATCCAAAACTACAAATTCTTAATCATTACAATCATTACAAACTATGGAGTAATGTAAAAATCCTGTGAATTGGAGCTGTTTATTCCGTCAGTCACATAAACTGGATAAGTTCTATCCTTTTCCAAACTCGGAACCACAACTTTGATCCACTTTTTTGTCCGAGAAGTAATTTTCCCTGGAGTACCACCAAAAAGAACAGAAATATTTTTCGAGCCAAAATTTTGCCCCGTTAATTTCAACCTGTCCCCTGGTTTTCCCTGATAATTGTTTGAGCCGCTTAAATTCCTGATCCGCCACAACTCCGGCCCGCTTCTTTTGACAAAAAATTTCTGAGAGCGGGTGCAGTCGTCGCCTCGTTTGCATACCCGCACTTTGTGAGTTTTCGTTACTTCTATATCCGGAACACGAATCACGATTTTCTTTTTGCTCCAGCTCAAAATTTCGGCTCTTGTCCAATCATCGAACATTACCTTTCCTTTTTCGCTTCCAAAATTCCTCCCAGTTATTTTCACTTTTTCTCCTACCGTCCCTTTATATTTGGAAAGGCGGTAGAGAACTGGCTTGCTTCCCGCTAAAGCTACTGAAGTTGTCAAAAATCCGCCGACAAGAAGGAGTAAAATGACTTTCTTTGTAGTTTTCATAGAATTGATTCTTAATAAATTAATTGACCTTTTAGTCTAACAAAGAGATCGAAAAATGTCAACAACCTCTGCACCGTAGCGTACTGGATCAAATTTTTCTTCCGAAAATTTGAATCGGGGAAAATTTCCAGCTGCGTATTGAGCGATTTTTTCTTTGAATTCTGAGTAGTTTTCAGCTAGATAGCCATTTTTGCCGTTTTCAATAATCTCTGGATAGGCTCCCACCTTATAGCCAAGAAAAGGCTTGTTATTTCCAGTTGCTTCAAGAGCGATCAGTCCAAAAGTTTCTGGAAGGCGAGAAGCCGACACAACAAACTTGGAATTGCGAATTAGTCTCTCTAATTCATTGGTGTTTTTGAATCCAACGTATTTTATATTGGGATAATTGGAAGTTTCAAAATCATCGTCTTTGTTTCCAGCCAGCACAAGCCGCATTGGTAAATCTTTGAAAATTTCAATCAATTCATCAACATTTTTTTCTTTTGAAACCCGGCCAAAATAAATCGCATAACCTTCCCCCTCCGTAGAGGTTAAACCTCTCCGATTGGCAAAATGGGGCAGGACTTTGATTTTTTCACCCGAAAAGCCGGCTTGAATCAGAACGTCTTTCACAAATTGGCTTGGTGCAAGAAACAAGTCAATATTTTTTTCATAGATTTTCAACCAGCGGTGAAAAGATAGTTCAAGCCCGCAAAGAAGGCTTTTGAGATAGGAATTTTTGACGCATTTTTGGGCAAGGCAGTGCCAATATTTTCCAGAGACACATTTTCGGCAATAAGGCTCCTCGCAGTTGAGCAAATAATTCGGACAAATAAGCTTCCAATCGTGAACTGTCATTACAATTGGAATTTTTCGCTTTTTTATTTCCGGCAATATTGAGGGTGATATTTGATGATAAATATTGTGAATATGGACAATATCTGGCTGAAAATCGTCAAGAAGCGCGGCAATTTTTCGCCGAGCTTCAAGCGACCAAAACATTCGCAAGATTCCTTTGAGCTTATTGAAAATATTGCCTTTTTCATAATCCACTCGGCTCACGAAATATTTTGACCACTCGCTTTCCCGATTCTGCGGATGGTACATCGAAAAAACCGCCACTTCTTCTCCTTTTGATTGCAAAAGATTCACCAAATCAAGAAAGTGTTTGTCGGCTCCGCCGCGAAGATGATTGAATTTGTTGACTTCGAGAATCTTCATGATTTTCTCTACAAACTAATTTAGAGATACGCTTTGTTTCTTTAATCTTTAATATGAATCCACAAAGAGCGTAAAAATATAAGAATTTTGTGTTATTTGTATACTTGTATTTGATTCGCATTTCGTAAGCCTCCCAAAATAATCCAGAAAAAAATTCCTAGCAGGTTTGTTTCCAAATAGGTCTGAAAAAGAAAAGCAACGAGATAATTCACAAACAGCGCCAGAAAAACCACCTGCAAAAAAGCAGTTTTATTTAGCGCCGGAAAAGCTGATTTTCTCAGATTCAAATAAGCGGGTTTGAAAAGAAGCCAAAATACTGCGAGTATCAAAGCCAGGCTCCATATCCCCATTTGAATAAAAATGGTAAGAAGAGAATTGTGAATGTTTCTAATTTCAACAAAGTCTCGGTACTTCGTCCCGATTTCAACTGAAACTTTTTTCCCATAGCCAAGGCCAAAGACAAGAGAATGCTGAAATTCCTTCCAGGTGCTTTGCCAAACCAGTCGGCGCCAATTGAGGCTTTCATCGGAGCTGATTTGAGTCGTGGAGACAAATCTTTTTCCCGTTATCCCAACAATACTGGAAAAAGTTTTGGCTAAGTTGGAGTGAGGAAAAAGAAAGGAGAGATAAGCCAAAACAACCAAAAGAACCAGAACCATCAAAAAGTAGTGAAAAAATATTTTCTTGAGGCGGCTTTGGTTTTCTTTGGATAAAAGAAAATAAAGAAAAAATACTGAAATAAAAAGGCTTATCCACAGATGGCGCATCAAAGAACCAACAATACCGACCAGCCAAATTAGAACAAGCATCAAAAGCCAAGAGCGATTCCCCAAAAATATTTCGCGGCTATTTTTGCAGCCCACCAAATAATAGCGAGATTTGCCAGCTGTATTTTTTGCCGTTTTATCTTTTGTAGAAAGCATTGCCAGTGAAATCAAAACTGCCATCGAAAGGTAAAAAGCGTGCGGAAAAGCCAGAATTCGCACCCCGGGCGTAGAAAGGGGGGTAAACTCGGTCCACAAACCCTCGCCGCGCCAAATCCCGATAAAAATGAAAATTGTGATCAACACTGAGCCGGCTAGCATAAATTTGAAAAGCCAAGATAATTTTTCTTTATCATTAAAGAGAAAAATAATCGCGAAATAAAACAACCCATAGAAGGCATAGTTTTTGAAGGTACTGAAAGCGACAGCCGCATCAGTCGAAAAAAAAGAGATGCTGGCAAAAAAATAAACCGCACTGGCTAGAAAAAAAATCGCGATCAGGCCATCAACTACCCTGAATTTCACTTTTTGTAGACGTCCGACGTCTACAAGGGTGCCTATCAAGACACCGATAAAAAGAATATCCAGAGGATAAATTTTATACTCCGTCCGGTTCCAATAAACTGGAGCAAGAGTAAAAAATCTTTCAAAAACGAAAGTGAGAAAAACAATCGCATAGACTCCGGAACGCGGAAAAAGAACTGCCACGAAAAAGCCAAACCCCATTGCGAAAAGATAAAGCGGCAAATTGAAGCCGACGAGAAAATTGGAGAAAATAAAAAGCGAAACCGCCGCGATGACGAAAAAGGCGGTAATAATTTCCGTATTTTCTGCTAAATTCTGAGCCGTAACTTTAACAGAATTTTTAGCGTAACTTAGCATTTTCCAAAATCTAAAAATGACTTATTATACTATCAAAAAATAACAAATTTGTCAAGTGGTTTTGAGGCTTATATAAGGGAAAAATTATCTACAAAGGCACCTCGGACCTTGAAAATTTTGGGGTTTTGGGCAAAAAGCAAAGAAAAGCGAGTGAACTAAACTCGCTTTTTTATTTTGTTTGAGATTTGATATTCCAAGTTGGATTATCATTGAATCTACATT
>CAZHTL010000107.1:0-6934 GCA_964535415.1 uncultured Bdellovibrionales bacterium
CTATCAACCCTTTGATCCTCAGCTAGAACTCAAAAAAATACTGGCTTTTGACTCTGAAGAAAATGCTTTGAGAAGTGATCAAAAAAGATTAATCCGAAAACAAAAAATTGAAGAATTTGTTCTCCAATTAAACCATCAAAAAAGAGGGCTAAGCCGAATCATTTCTAATCTGGAAGATTATCTTGCGAAAAATCCAGATGCCGATCCTCAAAAAATGGAAGAGCTGATTTTTCAACAGGCTCCCGAGGCTCGTTTAGCCGATTTTCAGATTTCTCAGCTGAGAAGAGGCATTGAGGAGTATAAAAAAAGACGCTTAGCTATTCAGAATTTCAAGAACAAATATCCAAATCAAAGGGAGCGCTTTCATTCTCTTTTTGGGTTTTGGCCGAGAGGAAAAATTGAAATAGCGGAGGGGCCGATTACCCTTCATTTTCGCTGTTTTGATTTTGAAGATTATGCTCGAATATTTCACCGAGCCGGGGATAAGGAAATTGGCAAAATTGGTAAAAAAGAAATAGAAAAAGCGAATTTAAGCAGAGGTATGTATATCCCGGAAAAAGTTTTTGAGGCCGTTCCCGGAATAAACGAATGTATAGTGATTGAAAACGCTGGTCTTTTGGCTCAAAAAACGGACAAGAAAAGTGCTTTTGAAAATACAAAAAAACACGAAGAGCAACATGCCATTTTCAACTTGTTTCAGAAAGTTCTCAAAAATGACTTTGAGGATTCCGAAGAAATATTTGAAAAAATGCTGAAAGACGAAATTTTAGCGGGATTGAAGGGAAAGAAAACTTTGTCGGCTATCAAAAAAGATCTTTTGGAAAATAAGCTTTATGCGGATATTCACGAAAGCTTTCAAAAGAGCTTGAAAAGAAAAAAAGAAGCTGTTTTAGCAAAAAAACCTGCTGGAGGGGAATATGAAAAATTTGTTGACTCACTTATTCATTGCGTTGAGCTGATTCAGCAGTTTAGCGGATTGAAAACTGAGCAGATTGCGCATCTTTTGACAATTGAACCGTTGCGGCAATGGAATAAGGTTGCTGAAAGATTTCTCAAAGAAGCAAGAGTTAAACCCGATTTAATCCAAACAGAGGAAGAGTTTGATGAAGAGATTTTGCAGAGAAGATTTGGAGAATGAAATGACTTTTCAAAAGGGAACAAGCAAGGTTACGAAATGAGCAAGTGGAAAGAATGTGAGCCACTGCACTTATAAAAATTTATGAAAATGAGCTTGGCTGTTTCGGCAAAGTATCAAATGATCTTGGTGGTGAAATCAAAAAAACGACTGACGGACAAAATTATTAAAGTGATTCAATGAAAAAAATCGATTCTTATCCTAGTCATTTTTCGATGGAAAGACCGGATGTCGCGAATTTGCAAAAAAAGAACATAATCGCGCAACCGTCAAAAGATCTGGAAGATTTAGCGAGAAGTTATTACCAACGTATTTCTGATCTGCGCGATGAAATAAAACGAGGAAAATTTTTCGAAGTGACTGAATATCCAGAGAAATACGGGGAGGGCGAATTGGAAGAAAAATATCAGATTCCAAAGAAGACGTTGCGGGTTGACACCGAAAAAATGAAAAATATTTTTCAGGAATTGAATCAGCTGGAAGAAGAAATCCGGGGAAATTCAGTGCTTAAAATTGATTCACAAGTTCAAGGGGATATGTTGAGGAAAATAAATTTTATACGGAATGGGCTGTTTCAATATCTTGATGTTATGAGCTGGCCAGTTGGGTTTATTGGTGATCAAAGAAGAGAAGAAGAGCAAAAGGCCAGAGATTTTCTGGTTGAATGCTATTTCCAACTCGCTGAAAAAAAAGATGAAGGCAACGACGAAAAACTGAATTTGAGAAGGAAAAGCAGCCTCAATGATTTATTGAACAAAATAACTTTGCCGCTTTATAGAGCAAAGATGAAGGAATATGGCGGGAAATTCAGATTGGGATGGATCGGCGGACCTGATCCAGAAAAATTATTTTCCAAGCTGGAGCCGTGGCAGGCAAGATTGCTTTCAGAAAGGATTTATGAATATGCAGATTTAGCCGCCAAAAGAGATGAGGAACTTGAAGAGTTATTTTACACTGACAAAAAACGAAGAACTCTCGGATGGGCGAGAATGGAATTTTTTCGAAAAGCGGCATCGACACTGAACCGTTTCGGCAAAGCTTTGCTCGGAGAGGATTTGTCAGGAGAGAAAGATCCTAATGAAAATCTTATCAAGAATATGCTAGCCGAACTTTCCAAAAGCAGCATCGAAATCGAAATAATGGCTTCTATGCTGAAAGCGGCCAAACAAGAAGGGAATGATATTGAATATTCTCAAATAAAAAATCTGGAACTTGAAGAGAAAGAGATCGGCTTGGACCTAGAAGAAAAGGAAAAGCGAGAAATTATTGATATCGCTCGGGAAAATTATTTTGGTGATATTTTTAAGGACAATCCTGAAGCGGCCCAGAGGGTGATCGGCGAGCTGGAGGAGGAATTGTTTGGCGCAGATGGATTGAAAAATCAAAGAACTTACATCTTGAAGTATCAGGGCCATACCATCGCTTTTTGCCGTTTCAAACCAATTGAGGGGAAACCGGGTCATTTGTATGCCGGGTCACTCAACATCTATAAGGATCTTCGCGGGCTTTCCCTTGGTGGATATTTTGTTCAAGCCACGGTTGGGAAAGAATCAAAAAATTATGTTCTTCACGCGATCACGCGGGAAAACAATCCGGCCAACGAAAGCTATAAAAAGTGCGGCTGGACGATTGATTATGAGCATCCATTTGAGAAAAACGGCGCGAGATATTTCGATATGGTGATGGACCGGAGAGAGAAAAAATAGCTTTAAACCCATTGCTGCTCAATAATGCTATCGGCGGTGATTGAGGTATAAAAAAACTCAAAAGCTTGGCTCTTTCCTTTCTCAATAAATTGGGGAATTTCCCGGAGTTAGACTTTTTTCTAAATCTAGAAAATTAGGGGAAAAGAAAATCCGAGTTTTGACTTTCGGATTTTTTTAAGTTAGATTTGCCCAAGCTTCTTTACACAGGCTAAAGGATGGTATATAATTAGCACTTAGCATTTCTTAATCTTCCTGAAAATGAAAAAATCTCACTTAATTGTAAAAGGGGCGCGAGTGAATAATCTCAAAAATGTTTCTGTTAAGATTCCGCGTGATAAAATTGTGGTTGTTACGGGTCTTTCTGGTTCCGGGAAAAGTTCGCTAGTCTTTGATACAATTTTTGCTGAGGGGCACCGCCGCTACGTAGAAAATTTATCTGCTTATGCTCGGCAATTTTTAGACATAATGACCAAGCCGGAGGTAGACAAGATTGAAAATCTTTCACCGGTGATTGCTATCAATCAGGTAAATGTCAACCGGAATCCACGCTCGACAGTGGGTACCATCACTGAAATTTATGACTATCTTCGCATTTTGTTTGCTCGGCTTGGGAAACCCCATTGTCCCCGTTGTCAAAAGCCGCTTTCCCGAAAGAGTGCTAGTGAAGTGGCAGAGGAGATAATGAGTTTGGTAGCTAAAAAAGAAGGACAGTTTGCTATTTTAGCTCCCATTCGGATTGAAGAGGAGAAAGTAGCAGAAAGGATATCTGAAATTAGAAATTCGGGATATGCGCGTTTGCGGGTAAATAAAAAAATTATAACAATTGATCAACTGCGATTAGCGGAGGGAGATGATATAGAAAGTTTAGAGATTGTTGTCGATAGAATTACTATCAAAAATAATTTTCAGGATAAAGAAAGACTGATTGATTCAATTGAAACAGCTATGAAGCTAGGCAGAGGTGAAGTAATGGTAGCTTTGATTGAAGGGAATAATTTAGAAAAAAAATATAATCGGTATTTGGTTTGCTCTGATTGTCAGATGACAGTTCCGGAAATAACTCCTCGCCACTTTTCTTTCAACAGTCCCGAAGGAGCCTGTCCGACTTGCTCCGGTCTAGGAACAAAACTCGAGATCGATGTTAATCAGGTGATTCCTAATAAAAAATTAAGTTTGCGGGAGGGAGCGATAAGACCGTGGAGCAGTTTGAGCTTTCGGGGAGGAAGTCAGAACAATTATCCTAAGTTGCTAGAAAAACTTTCGGAGAAATACGGTTTTTCTTTAGATATTCCGGTTAAGAATTTGCCCAAGAGAATCTTGGAAATCGTCCTTGAAGGAGATCAAGAGCTTGGATATGAAGGAGTAACTTCTGGCCTAGAACGAAAGTATCGCGAAGCCGGCTCTGACTTTATCCGGTCGGAAATTGAAAAGTATATGATTGTGAAAACGTGTCCAACTTGTCAGGGAAAACGGTTGAGACCTGAATCTCTTTCAGTGAAAATAGGGGGAAAGTCAATCGATGATTTCAGTCGGATAAGTCTTGATAAATTCAATGCTGAAATCAAAAAAATAGTTTCAAAAGAAAGATTGACACCTACCGAAGAGAAATTATTTGAGGAGATTTATCGAGAAATGAAAAAAACAGTGGATCATTTAGTTGAAACTGGCTTAGGGTATCTCGACTTATCTCGGTCGGCTAATTCACTTTCGGGAGGAGAAGCGCAAAGAGTGAGACTGGCAACTCAGATTGGTTCGGGACTTACCGGTATTCTTTATATCCTGGATGAGCCGTCGATTGGACTTCACGAGAGAGACACTGAAAGATTAATTAAGGCTTTTCGAAGATTGAAGGAGGAAGGATCAAGTGTGATTGTGGTAGAACATGACGGAAAAATTATTCGCTCGGCTGATTGGGTAATTGATATAGGACCCGGAGCGGGGGAAGCAGGAGGAGAAATAATTTTTGAAGGCCCTTCTTGGGAACTGCTTTCTTCTAAAACTTCAACTGGGGAGTATCTCCGGGGAAAGAAAAAAGTTTTCGAAAAGAAAAAATTTCGAAAAGGAAGTGGGAAAAATATTGAAATTATTGGTGCCAGTGAAAATAATCTTCAAAATATCAACGTTTCTTTTCCTCTGGGAAGACTAGTTGTAGTAGCCGGTGTTTCGGGGTCCGGCAAAAGTACGCTGGTAGAAGACATTCTTTCCCGGGCTCTTCGCAGGCATTTTTGGAAAGCGAAAGATATTCCTGGGGCACATAAGAAAATTAGAGGGCTGGAAAATATTTCCAAAGTGGTAAGTGTTGATCAATCGCCAATTGGCCGTACTCCTAGATCAAACGTGGCTACTTATACCGGAATCTTTTCGCTTATTAGAGACATTTTTTCTAATACTGATGAAGCTCAAAAACGAGGCTATACTCCTTCGCGCTTTAGTTTTAATATGAAAGGAGGGCGTTGTGAAGTTTGTCAGGGTGAAGGTCAGCGGAGGATTGAAATGCATCTTCTTCCTGATATTTATACTCCCTGTGAGGTTTGTGGGGGAACTCGCTTCAATGCTAAGACTCTAGAGATTGAGTATCAAGGTGCAAATATTGCTCAAGTTTTGGATATGAGTGTGGATTATGCTTTGCATTTTTTTCATAGTTTCCCGCTGGTGGTTGAAAAACTGCAGATGCTTTCCGAGGTAGGACTGGGGTATTTAAAACTAGGTCAATCGGCTATGGATCTCTCGGGTGGCGAGGCGCAAAGAATCAAGTTGTCAACAGAACTGTCTCGTCGAACAAATGGCCGAACCTTGTATATTCTTGATGAGCCGACCATTGGACTTCATTTTGAGGATGTAGCTCGACTTCTCAGAATTTTGGACGAATTAGTAGAAAAAGGAAACACAGTTTTGGTAGTTGAACATAATTTGGATGTCATTCGCTCAGCGGATTGGGTGATTGAGCTGGGACCCGAAGGAGGTGAAAAAGGCGGCCGGGTTGTCTTTGAAGGAACGCCGGAACAGCTCAAAAAAGCGAAAACGTGGACAGGAAAATATTTGAGGTAATTTTCAATGATCAAATTTTCAATTACCTAAAGCTTTGAAAATTTAGTAATTGTAAAATTGAAATTTAATCACGTCGGCTTGAATGAAATTTGCCTTAGTAGGTGCTAAACCTTGAAAAATTGAAAATTCTATTTTGCTTTTGTTTTGGCCTTTTATTAGGTGAATTTAATTTTCAAACACTAAACCTTGATCGAAAATTGAAAATCTGACCGTTGATTAAAGATTGAAACATTGAAAATTACATAATTGATTGAAAACCGCCTGAACGAAGTTCACTTCAAGCAGGCTGAAAATTGATAATTGAAAATTAGTTGTGAGTAATAAAGAAAACATCAGGAAAAATATCCTATCAACGATTATTTATTACAACGTTCTTAATTTTCCTCTCACCTCCTTTGAGGTTTGGAAGTATTTGACTATTGGGAATGAAAAAAAGGAAACGGGAAATGATAAGCAAAGTTGCAGTCTTAGCGATGTTGTGGAAATACTCGAAGACAAAGAGTTAGAAAAGCACATTGAAGAATTTCGCGGATTTTATTTTCTTAAAGGGCGCAAAGATTTGGTTGAGCAAAGACTGCAGAATGACAAAAATTCTATTGTAAAGTATAAAATTGCTAAGAAAGTAGCAAAATGGCTAGGAGAGGTGCCTTTTGTTCGAATGATTGCAGTGACGGGAACAGTGGCTATGAGGAATAGTGAAAAAGGATCAGATATAGATTTTTTGGTAGTTTTAAAAAAGGGGAGAATTTGGACAGGAAGGTTGCTGGTTACTTTAGCGGTGCAGTTGCTAGGCAGGCGTCGCCATGGGAAAAAGGTTAAAAACAGAATATGTTTGAACTATTTTATAACTACAGAAAGTCTCAGAATCAAACGGCAAGATCTTTTTGCCGCGAACGAATATTCCTTTATATATACGATATTTGACAGCGAAGCTGTCATTTCGAGCGAAGAGGAGGGGAGTCGAGGAATCTCCAGAAATAAGATATTAGCTAATCCTGCGATTTCGACACGAATCTCTCTACGCGTCCCGATAAATCAGAATTTA
>CAZHTL010000108.1:0-6376 GCA_964535415.1 uncultured Bdellovibrionales bacterium
AACTTCTCAAGATTAATGTTAAGATTAATAGCCCATATTTTATCTAATGCTCTGGGTATTTGGGCGGCGGCGCGACTGGTGCCGGGAATAAAATTCTTTGGCGACTGGAAATGGCTGATTCTAGCCGGAGCTGTTCTTGGTTTTATCAACTTTTTTGTAAAGCCTGTTGTGAAAATTATTTCTCTTCCCTTGATCTGGGTTTCTTTGGGGCTTTTTACAATAGTGATTAATGTTTTGATGCTCGACCTGGCCGCCAAAATTGTGGGAGCGCTGGTTATTGAAACTTGGACAGCTGCTTTTTGGGCAGTGGTAGTGATTAGTGCTATAAATTATATTATTTCCTCTTTTCTGCCGGAAAAAGACTAAGGAAATGATTTTATAGCCTGGGGTAGTAGGAGAATTTGACGAGTTTCTATGGAGATAATATAGTTAAGAAACGAAATCCTACTATGGAGCTTTAGGGTATTTTCCAAAGAGAGGCTTTTTGTTGTTTTTGGTTAAGTTTTCAAGATATAATAAACTTAGAAACTAAAATCTAACGCAACAAACTGTTAAAAACTTCATTCGGAGTTTGCCAGTTCAAAACCTTTCGAGGTCTGCCGTTGAGAAGATTCTGAACCTTCTTAATCTCTCGACGGGAGATCTTTGAAAAGTCGGTGCCTTTCGGAAAGAATTGCCGAATGAGTCCGTTGGTGTTTTCACTAGTGCCGCGCTCCCAGGGACTAGCCTTATGAGCAAAATAAACCTGAATTTTTGTCCGTTCAGTCAGTTTTTCGTGCTCCGCCATTTCCCAGCCCTGATCGTAGGTTAAAGTCCGACGCATGTCTTCGGACAATCTGTTCAATTCTCTCTCAAATGACTTTCTGACATGTTCCGCCTCCTTGCTTTTAAGAGGAACGAGAATGACGGCTCGGGTAGTTCTCTCCACAAGCGAACCTAATTCTGACCGCCTATTCTTGCCGATGAGGAGATCACCTTCCCAATGCCCAGGAACAATTCTCTGGGAAACTTCTTTCGGTCTTTCGTCAATCATCACCATGTTGGCGATTTTCCTTGGAATTACAGCTTGTTTTTCCTTCTTGCGACACCGGCGGCGTTTGTGTCTGCGGCGCAGTGAGGAAAGCAATTCTTTTTTGAGATTTCCTTTGGGAAGCACGTAAAGAGTGGCATATATGGATTCTGGGCTGATGCGCATTTGATTGTCATCAGGATAATCTTTTTTGAGACGCAGGGCAATCTGCTCCGGAGACCAGCGCAGCTTCAGTTTAGCAAAAATATAGCTTTTGAGTTTTTGTTTCAGGAGAATCTTGCGTTTTCCAAGTTTTCTGCGCGAAGCTTTGCGCTTAGCTCTCCTCTCGGCTCTAATTGCTCGGTAAGTGTATTTATTGCAACCGCCTTTCCTGATTTCTCGAGAAATTGTGCTTTTGTTTCTTCCTAGCGCTCTAGCAATTTCTGAAAAATTCTGTTTTGCAGCCAGCAACCGGCTAATCTCCTCTCGCTCTTTGAGCGATAATCGTTTGTAAATGTTCATTGAATTTAACGTTAACATTTGATATATACTATATCGTAAATGTTGCGTTAAATTTTAGAATCTACCTAGAGAATATTTATGTAATTGCTAGTGTTGGAGATTTCCAAAAAAACGTTCTGAAGAAGAACACAGAAAACGAGCTTTTGATTCAAGGGTATATATAAAGATGGGAATACCTGAATCAAATATCAGCCAGTTCGAGTTTAAATCTACTAAAACTAAAGGAGATGAAAGCTGGCTACAAAAAAATTTAACCCAAGTTGTTGGTTGCAAAGATGCGCTCTTTAAATATTCCTTTGACCTTATAAGCACACTCCTCAGCTCCAGCACCAGACTTCTGCAAGAGGAAAAAATCGGCAACTACAAAGACGAAGAAATTATAAAAATCTAACAGCGCGTTTATTTATATAAAAATTTATACATATTATAAATTAGGACTAAAAAAACAAAAAAGCACTTATTTCCTAATCTCAAGAATTCTGACGAAGGTTGAACCTTCGTCAGACCTTCGTCAGAGCCTAAAGATTTACACCACCTGCGTTTTGCTCCATACTAAAATAAATGGTATTTAATTAAAGCAAGTTCTAGTTTCAAAATTCAAAATTAAATACTTGGAGATACTGCTAATCGCGAGATATCAAAAAAACTGGCAACGGATGTCAAATATATCCATATGGATAAAAATGACACCTTGCAAACATCAATAATAAACTTTTTGAAATTCTTTATCTCTCCCGCCCCCACCAAAGATTTCGGTGCGGAGGTTTACACCACCCCAATCTTGTCCCATACTAGGAATAAGCCAAGGTTAACTTTTTCCTGAATTTACCCCCTTTCAGGACTAAAGCGTTGCAGACAAGCGCTCACGATATTCGGCACAGGGACATAAGGTTTTCCTAAGAAAGTATTCATAAGGTTTAACTTTGGGAATAAATAAAAACATGGCATACAACGAATCTGACACAAGAGCGAATTTAATTGATCCGAAGCTTCACTCGGTTGGATGGAGCAATAATCTTATCTCTCGCGAATTTCCGATTTCTGTCGGCCGTATTGAAATAATTGGTGAAAACTACCGTCGCGCCGCTCCCCAAAAAGCTGACTACGTGTTACGACTTACTCAACACGGCGAAGCGCTTGCAGTAGTTGAAGCAAAAGAAGAAAGCGCGCAAGCTAGCCAAGGAATAGCTCAAGCCAAAGAATACGCGCAAAAACTGGGAGTATTATTTGCTTATGCTACAAATGGTCACAAGATTGAAGAATTTAATTTCATTACAAACCAACAATTAACCATAGAAAAATTTCCTTCGCCGGAAGAACTAAAAAGTCGTTATATTGAAGCAATTTTAAGTGGGTTAGTTCAAAGAGAAAAAGCGGAGAAAATACTCAATCAGCCATATTACTATACCCCATCTCTTCAACTTCGCTACTACCAAGAGATGGCAGTTAAATCGGCTATTCAAAAAATTACTAAAGGAGAAAAAAGAGTTTTACTAACATTAGCCACCGGCACCGGTAAAACCATTATTGCTTTCAATATTGTCTGGCGGCTTATTAAATCCGGTTATTTCAAGCGCGTTCTTTTTTTGGCTGACAGAAATTTTTTGCGCAATCAAGCCTACAATGTATTTGAACCATTTGGCGATGCTCGCGCTTTTATAGAAAACGGCAAGGCGCCTAAACAACAACAAGTTTTTTTTAGCATTTATCAAGCGCTTGATCCGATTGGAGAATCAGGAAAGAAATTATACGAAGAATACCCATCTGATTTTTTTGATTTAATTATTATTGACGAATGTCATCGTTCGGCATTTGGCGATTGGCACGGTATTCTTAAGTATTTTTCCAGCGCTGTTCATTTGGGAATGACCGCTACTCCTAAAAGAGCTGATAATATTGATGATTATAAATATTTTGGTGAACCAGTTTACATATACAGCTATGGCCAAGGCGTGCAAGACGGTTATTTGGCTCCTTTTGTTGTTCATAGAATTCTTACTGACTGGGATAAAAAAGGAAAAATTGAACTTGAAGAAGCGAAATATCTCGGCGCGAAAATAATTGCTGACTCTGAAACTGAGCTAAAAGATGAATATGGGCAAAAAGAATTTGAAAGAAAAATCACGATGCCTGATCGAACCAGAAAAATTGCCAAGCATCTTGCCAAACTTTTGCGCACTTTTGGGCCAACACAAAAGACAATGGTATTTTGCGTGGATTCAAACCATGCTGACCTAATGGCAAAAGAGTTGCAAAACGAATTTTCTGATTTTGGATTTCCAGATTTTGCCGCTTCTATTATTGCCAGAAACAACGATATCAACGAAGCCGCCTACGAACGCTTCCGCGATTCAGAAAAGCCAACTCCTGTCATAGCAACGACAGTTGATCTTCTTACCACCGGCGTTGATGTGCCAAGCGTCAGGAATATTGTTATTGTAAAAACGATTGCCTCAAAAATAGTTTTTAAGCAAATTATCGGTCGCGGTTCGCGTCTTGACTCTCTTACTAATAAAAATTTCTTTCGCATTATTGATTACATCGGCGCAACAAAACTTTTTGATGATTGGGAAAAAATTCCAGAGCCAAAACCGGAAGAACCGGAAGGCGAGGCAAGATTTTTTATTGCTGGTGTGGTTTTGGATGCTGAGACCCAAGATCCGATTCCGGGCGCTGTCGTTGTACTTCAACGCCGCGATAATGAACAATACTTTGAACGTACTAACCAAGAAGGTAAATTTAATTTTACTAACCTTCCGCAAAAATCTTTCCATTTAACAATCCGCGCGAGTGGATTTAAGCCCAGATCAATAACACTGCTACCGGTTGAAAAAGTTGAAAAGCTCGAATTTATTGAACTTTCTCCGCTCGGACCAAAGCCGAAAAAAGTTTTAGTAAAAGGCCTTCCAGTGCATATTGCCGAGGAAGAGCGTTTAGTTTTGGAAAAAGAAGGCAAAACTCTCAAAGTAGAGGAATATATCGCTTACACTGGAAAAGAAGTGGTTAGCCGTGTAAAGCATATTGAGGATCTCCGTGCCATCTGGCTTGATCCGGAAAAGCGTCGGCAGTTTTTGGATGAACTTGCCCAAAAGAGCATTTATCCTGAACTTATCGCCGAAGTAAGCAATCGGACTGATTTAGATAGTTTTGATATTTTGGCCCAAGCCGCTTATGGCGCGATACCGCTTTCGCGAGATGAACGCGCCGAGATGTTAGAAAAAGAAGGAGCACGATTTTTGTCAGCTTTTCCTAGCGACGCGCGAGAAATTATTCATGCTCTTATTGAACGTTATCGCTTAGCTGGTATTGAAGACATTGAAAATCCTTATGTTTTTAATCTTCCGCCATTTGATCGCATAGGCGGAATTCACGAAGCCGAACGCCGTTTTGGCACCATTGATAAATTAAAAACAGTCATCGCCGGCATTCGCAAACGGCTCTATATTAATGTTTAAATTATTATGACTTCAATAAGTTCAAAACTAAAAACCATAGAAAATAAACTTCGCAAGGATGATAATCTTTCCGGGCAGATTGACTACAACGAACAGATGGCTTGGATGTTGTTTTTAAAATCGCTGGATATTTTGGAAGAGAAGCGGGAAAAGCATACAAAACTTTCCGGCAAAAAATTTGAACCTATTTTAGATGAAAAATATCGTTGGCGAAATTGGATGCGCAGTTCAATGACTGCTGAAGAAAAATTTCATTTTATCCGCAGCGAACTTTTGCCGTATATTCGCAAGATTGATACTACTCCAGAGCACAAACTAGTTGCCTCGGTTTTTCAGGAAATTCCTACTAAGTTTATGAAATCGGCCTATACTTTAGCCGAAGTGCTTGATCTTATTGATGAACTTGACTGGCGAACGCTGGAGGATTCGCAGATTATTACCCAATTTTATGAAGAGTCGCTCCAAAAAATGGGCTCAGCCGGCCGACAAGCCGGCGGCGAGTTTTACACGCCGCGGCCGCTTATCCGCTTGATTTTGAAAATTATTGATCCAAAAATTGGTGAGACAATTTTAGATCCCTTTATGGGCTCAGCCGGCTTTTTAATAGAAGCGTTCCAGTATTTAAAAGACAAAAAACCTTCAGCCAGAGAATATGAAAAACTGCAATCCGGTATTTTGCAAGGCCAAGAAAAAAAACCGGTGCCGTTTTTGCTAGGCGTGATGAATTGCATTTTACACGATCTTTACGGCGCAAAATTAAAAAGAGGCAATACCTTTGCGCAAAATATCCGCCAGATTGATCCGGCTGACCGCGTGGATGTAGTGCTTACTAATCCGCCGTTTGGCGGCGAGGAAGAAAAAACGCTTTTGGAAAATTTCCCTTATCCAACCAGCGCCACGCAGGTTTTGGCCGTGCAGTATATTTTGCGCTGTCTCAAGCCCAGCGGCAGATGCGGTATGGTAATTGACGAAGGTTTTTTATTTCGCACAAATGAAAAAGCGTTTGTTAATACTAAAAAGGAACTCTTGGAAGAAAATAATCTTTTCGCTGTTGTTTCATTGCCGCAAGGATTATTTACCGCAGTTGGGACCGGCAACAAAACCGATCTTTTGTTTTTTGAACGCGGAAAACCAACCAAAGATGTTTGGTATTACGAACTAATCGGAAAATTCTCCAAAACCCGCCCACTAAAAGATGAACATCTTGAAGACTGTTGGCAGAAATTCCAAAAACGTGCTATCTCAGAAAACAGCTGGATTGTTTCGGCTGATGAATTAAGGAAGCGAAACTACGACTTAACTGCTAAAAATCCAAATAGAAAAGAAGAAATAAATCATAAATCTCCAAAGGCATTGTTGAGGGAAATTGAGGAGAAGGAAGAAGAAATAA